>JAKSCF010000222.1 GCA_022360735.1 Clostridia bacterium | reverse complement strand
CTCCCATTTTAGTCAGTATCTCCCTACGATAGTGATGATTTTCTTCATCCTCTTCAATGTAAGGGGCAATTTCCTTTTCCGCAAAATTTCTGGCCATATCCTGAACCATTTTTTGCTCTTCGGTCAATCCAAAATTCATAACAAAACCTCCTATTAATAGATAATATCTTTTTACTTAATTACTGCCGGGGAGCGCCTTTTAAAAACCCCTGAATTAACAAAAACCTCTTTAACTACAGTAATCTCATCTTAAGACCAAATTTCTTCCGGTGTTGGAATATGCACATCCGGATTTGTATATGCAATCCTGCTGATATTCATTAAATGCCTGTAATCCAAATTTTCACTAAGACTGTTATTGCCCCAGGATCCGCAGCCCAATGTTCCCGTAGGAACTAAGCCGTTGTTATAGGCACCGCCCAATCCGCTTGAGCCAATGCCGTTAACCAGAAATCTTGAGACAGGAATATTTTCTGCTGCATACTCAATGTTCTGCTTTGTGAAGGAGTGCATCACCATACTATGGCCTTTTCCTTCACAGTCCAGGTTTGCATTACAAATATCAACGGCCTCCTCCCAAGTCTTATATTTATACGCAGCCAAAATAGGGAACAGCTTTTCTTTACAGAAGGGATCAGCCTTTCCTGCTTTGTCTACTTTAACGACCAGCAGCTTTGTCGCCGGGTCTACTTTGATACCGGCCTTCAAAGCAATTTTAAAGGCACTCAAGCCCACAGCAGCTTTATTTAACGCACCTTCCGGTAATACTGTATTTCTCAATGCATCTACCTCAGCAGGGTCTGAAACATAATAGGCACCTTGCTCTACAAACTTCTTGATGATTTCATCGTATCTCTTCTCAGGGCAAATGATGCTTTGTTCACAGGTACATAACACACCGTTATCATATATTCTACCTCTGATGATTTTGGGCACAGCATCGTCAATGTCTGCATCCACATCGATCAAGCATTGGTTGTTTCCTGCTCCTACGCCAAAAGCCGGCTTTCCGCTGCTATACGCTACCTTTACCATGCCTGGTCCGCCGGTAGATATGCAGACATCTGCCATCTTCATCACCATATTTGATATCTCAAGGGTGGGTTCTTCTATTATCTGTACCAGATTTTTGGGTGCTCTCAGCTCATCCAAATATTGATTGATGTATTCAATTGTTTTGACACCGCATTTCTTACCACTTGGATGTGGGCACACAATAATGGCATTGCGGCCTTTTAGGGTGATCATTGCATTGTGCATAGGTGTCATAACCGGATTTGTTACAGGTGTAACCGCACCAATGACTCCTATTGGTTTTCCCACCTCTACAATGCCTTCGTCTTCATGATATTTCAAAATGCCTACGCTCTTCTTTCCCTTCAGATAGTGCCAAACAGCCATGGCTTTTCCTTTTTTCTTCTTGACTTTATCTTCGTAGCTTCCCATTTTTGTTTCATCTACTGCCAGACGAGCAAGCTCCTCACCATGGTCATATACGGCTTTACCAACTGCTCTTACAACTTCATCTACCTGTTCCTGAGAATATTTTTCAAATTCTTGTTGGGCTTTTCTGCTCTTATTTATAATTTCCGATACATATTTAGTCACGTCCATATTCCACATCTCCTTTTTATATATTTTTTTTAATAACGTCCAATGGTTTAAATATCTAATTGTACAGTGTCATCAATGCATTCATTTTTGGTGTTTTCAAATATGGATTTTACTCTTTCTTCTTCAGAAATAGCTTTTCTATAATTGCTGGTTGCTGCATAGAATACAAATCCAATAATCATCCATACGGTAAAAATGATGATTGCTAGGGATCCCATAAAGCTTGGCAAACCCGGTATAAAAGATATTAGAATGACTATACCGGCTACAATAGAAGCAATTATCATACTGGCTTTACCTCCCGGAACCTTGAATGGACGTTCCATATCCGGTTCACTATAACGAAGCTTGATGGCAGATAAAGAGGTTATAAACCAACCGATACAGAATCCTATTCCCCCCGCAATGGTCAAAGGATCAATAACGCCCATTCCAATAAAGGGCCCTGTAAAGCAGGCAATAGAAAGGAACATGTTGGCTCCTCTTGGCGTCCCGTATTTAGGATGAACGGTTGCAAAGAACTGAGGAATCAATCTTGCACGTGCCATACCCATAAGTAAACGAGCAGATGCAATAAAGAATCCATTCCAAGTTGTAAGAAGTCCTGCCAAAGCGCCTATGAGAGAAGCCCAGTACATAAATTTTCCAAAAGTACTCCCATAAAGCTCTAGAAACATGATGGAAATAGCAGGTCGTTTAAATTCATGAAATTCGGTCCAAGGGATAGCGCCGCCTGTTGAAATCAGTATCAAACAGTAGAAAATACATGCCGAAAGTACAGCCATTACAATAACTTTACCAAGGTTATTGACATTAAGTCCCGACTCTCCTTCTTCTGCAGCCTGAGGGATTGCATCAAAACCTCCCAGAAAAAATGGAGCGATTACCATCATCGCCATGATTCCTGTAAACATTGATGTATGTGTCCCTTTCCCCACATTTTGGTAAATCGGTTGAAGATTTCCGGGATTAAACTTCATAGCAGCAAATATAATAACCAATACACCTGTAATGGTTAAAATCCATGCCAATGCAGTCTGCACTTTTCCGGCGACTCTTGCGCCACGCCAGTTAACAGCAATCAAACCACAGGATAAAATAATCCCAATAATGATTCCTTGGCTGTAGATGCCTACACCTGCTACGGTATACAGCGGTTCCCCCGCTTTTAATACCGGAAAGATAAGCGTCAATACATCGTTGATGTAGATGGCTTCCCAGGGCAAAATAATGATATATGCCAAAGCTACGAACCAACCGCCAAGAAATGATGTGAAAGTGCCAAATGCCTTATAAGAATATGCCACCACACCCCCCGCAACAGGCATGGCACAGGTCAGCTCTGCATAGCAGAATCCGATGGGTATAATAAATAAAGTAACAAACACGTATCCAAGAACTGCAGGGATGACCCCTCCTCCGGACCCCATCCAGCCATTTACGGCTACAGCCCAACCTACACCAACAATAGAACCAAAGCCCAGCATAAAGAAGTCAATTAGATTTAAACCTTTTTTCTTCGTCTTCATATTAATCTCCATTCTAGCCGCTGTCTTTGCGGCAAAAAAGTTATAAAAAATGGTATACGACTTTCATCCGATCTAGCTATTTCCTGCATTTTTCAATGCTCTGAATACACCTGTCGTACAGTATGATATTATGCCAAAATATGGTGCTAATAGATATGTATTAAACTGGTATGGTACCGGACAATTCATGATAATCAGCATTAAGCCTACCGATACCATGGAATTAAGCAGGTTAGATAAGAAATATGGTAATTTAAAATCGACATAGCCTTCACTTTGAGTCCCCAGCTTTTTTTTCAACATACGACGAAAAAATGAATTAATCCCGTATGTGAAAAGCCAAAGAACTAATGGAATTAATAGTAAAGGATTATCCAAATGTGTTTACCTCCTTCATCATCAACATTGCAATTTTTTTAGAGTGTTCTCCTATGCAATCTGTATATAATGATGTCTACTATGCTTGACACAATAGTTTCTCTGCGGCTTCCTCTGTAGAAGCCTTTAGGATTTCATAGGCTTTGTCACAATCTTCTTTTGCAGCAATGAGAGGAGGAACCATTCTGATAATTGTTCCACCGATTGCTGTTACCAACAGCTTTCTGTCTATACACCCATGTTTGATCTGTAACGCACCATCAAAATCAAACTCAACGCCTACCAGTAATCCCATTCCTCTAACTTCTTTCACATGGGGTAAAGACGTTAATTTATCCATGAAATAATCCCCTACTTCTTTTGCATTTTTGTCCAAGCCCCTATCCAGAAGTTCATTTACCTGCGCGTAAGCAGCTGCACAGCATACAGGACTTCCGCCAAATGTCGTTCCATGAGCACCGGCATTAAATGCTGAAGCAACGGTATCTGTCGTACAGATTGCACCAATAGGCATACCGCCTCCAATTCCTTTGGCCATGGATACAATATCAGGTTTTATATCATAATTCATATATCCCATTATTTTGCCCGTTCTGGACCATCCGGTCTGGATTTCATCCATCATGAGCAGAATCCCATTATCATCGCACAACTTTCGGATGCCGGTCATAAATTCTTTTGTTGCAGGTCTAACTCCGCCTTCACCTTGAATGGGCTCTAACATAATACCAATGGTATTTTCCGTAACAGCATTTTTAAATGAATCCAGGTCATTGTAATCTGCATAAGTAAAACCCGAAAGCATCGGCTTAAAGCCCAGCTGGCAAGCATTGTCGGGCTGTCCCGTCGCAGACATTGCCCCGTAAGTCCTGCCGTGAAAGCTTTTCTTTGCCGTGATGATATGGTATTTTTCAGGACCATAATTGTCAGTTCCATACTTTCTGGCCAACTTGATCATCGCTTCATTGGCTTCCGTACCTGAATTTTGATAAAAGATTTTGTCCATTCCTAACGTCTTACACACAAGCTCTGCCAAAACAGCCTGCGGTATGGTATAAGGGTAGTTAAATGCGTGCATAATATCTCCAACCTGATCACATACGGCTGCAACAACCTTGTCATTACAACTTCCTGCATTGTTTACCGCAATGCCGCCATAAAAGTCCAGATATGGCTGGTCATTTTCGTCATAGAGGTACATGTCTTTTGCTCTTGTTGCTATGAAAGGAAACCTTTGGTAGGTTTCAATCATATACTTGTTTGTCATATCCATTACTGTCTGGGCCGATAATTTTACATCTGATAATTTCATTTTAATCCTCCTAAACCTTCTAAACCTTACCTATAATTGATTTTTTGGGTGGTTGCAACTATGGGCTTGCAAACTCTGTCATAATCAATTCCTCCTATCTCAATATTTTCTAATAGACTACTCCCAACCCGTTTAGCCTTTTTAGAATACTTATTTTTGATAATTTAACTACTTTTAACTGATATTACTATTTAATACTTTATAATGCAAGAACTATGCCACTCATATCCACAACTAAAAACGTGTGCACCTGTCCGGTTATAGTCCGGTTCTTCATACAACTGTACGGTTCACATGTACGCATCTTTCTTTTTAAAGTAACGGAATCACCGTAACAAAAATACCTACCATAATAGCGGATGTAATAACACCACAGACACTTGCCCCCATAGCATATTGTAAAACAACAGCACGTTTGTTCGCTTTTTGAACTTCCTTTTGAGCCACCTTTGCAGTCGTCGGCACACAGGATACTCCCGCGATCCCAATGGTTGGATTGAATTTTTTCTTATTGATGACATAAACAAGATAGCCGCCAAAAATTCCTCCTATTCCGGAAACTAAAAGGGCAAGCAATCCAAGGATAAGGAGTATGATAACTTTAGGATTCAGTATAGTGCTGGCTTCACATAATACGCCAAGCAACAGGCCTAAAAAGAGTGTCGCCCCGTACAGGAAAACATCCTCCAGTAATTTGGAAAACTTAGCTATTTTGGCTTCTTTTAGAGCATTTCCAAGAAAAAAGCTTAAAAATAACGGTGCAGCCACTGGGAACAATAAGCAGAGAACGGTACAGGCAATCACATCAAAAGCCAGCTTTTCTGTAGAAGTAATATCGCTTTTTTTAGCAGCTTTTACGGCTGTACCTCTTAGCTCTTTTGGAATCAACAAACGTATAAGAAATGGATACCCTCCATATGTTAAACTTAAGTAAAGATAGGCAACAATAGTGATTGGAACAAAAAGGTCTTTTGCCAATATCAGTGAAGCAAAAAGTATCATTGGACCGTCAGCTCCGCCAATAGTAGCAACAGCCGCAGCTTCACCCCAACTCAAACCCATTGCATGTGCGATGGGAAATGTAACAACAGTCCCCAGTTCGGCAAACATAGCAATCAACATACTGGTAAATGGAAAACGTAAGATATGTCCTACATCAGATATGACACCTATACCCATAAAAACAATACAGGCAATCAAACCATTACTAAATGTAAATGTGTAAATGGGCTGAAGAAAGTTAATTTGCAAGGTCTCCATCAAGCCATTCGTTTCAGTAACCAGAGGATTTATAAATATGGTTCCGGTGGTAGTATTGGACAAAAACAGGACGCCGGCATTTACGGCTAACATGCCAAAGCCCATAGGTATCATAATCAATGGTTCCAGAGTTCCTTTTTTTCCTAAATATATCAACAATATACCTAGAAAAATTAATACAACTCTAGCAATAGCAATTTGAGGCTCTTGATAAAAGAGCGTGCCGACACCTTGAAATATACTGGATAAATTCATATCAATCCCTCACTTTCATTTATCTGTCATGGCTTCTTCTTTATTGGAGAAACGTCGTATTACAACATGCATTCCTTTAATAATAAATGCCATCAGTGTAGCAATAACAAATGCAATCAAATAAATCTCTAACGAAATCAAAATGGAACTATTCATTACCTTTTCTCCTTTCTCACTTATAAACACAAGGGTTATTTAAGTTCTTTTCTTATACTAAGAACATAAACAATCCCTATAAATAAAAGTAATCCTGCTGCAAACAACAAACCCAATGGTGTCCATTCAAACATGATTTTCCTCACTCCTTAATGACTCAATTATTAATTTTTAAAATCAATTTTTATATTTATAAGTCGCAAGAATTATGCCACTATAATGACAATTGATGATTTACCCATTAAAACTTATATAATATGTATTAAAGCATCATTATTCCAAACTAAATCGCCAAGCACAAAACCACTCTTTTGGATGAGCATCCGGAGGACACCCTATACACTGGGTTTTAATTCGAGAATCAACAGCCAGTGCAAAATTGGTATACTCAACCATTCCCGCTGACTTGCAAGGATAATCATCCATTCCTTTGTTTTTTCTGGCTGTTTGTACACGGCAGTTGTTCATTTGAAATATAATGCTGTTTGGGCTTTCATCAATAATGGATTGTACATTTATTTTGGCATACATGCGCCATTGAAGGGCTTCTTTCAATCCTTCTATTCCCGGTTGCTTAGGCAGGTTAAGCATTCTTTTTATTGACCATGCTTCAAAAGGTGAAAACCATGCCCAACACGAATCATTGCACCGTTTAGCATCAAGCATACCATGCTTGGATTCAACCGATTGAAACCAGATGCCATCTTGGGCCAGCCAGTTTACCCCCAATGCCTCGTTGAGTTCTGCCAATTTTTCTTTGGGCATATTGAGTATTGGCTCGGGAATTCCGTCAATGAGCTTGAAACCAAGTAATTTACCTAAGCGTTTTAATTGAATGCCCATACTCTTATGGTAAACCGTTTCCATTACCTCCAATGCTTTGTCAAAACCCATTTGATGTTCCACTTCTTTAAACCAAAAAACATGATGAACCAACGTCCTGTGTAACATGTCAACCGTCAGCCCGGCAAGCTCTTTACGGTCCAATTCTTCACTATTGAATTCTTGAAGTTCCACCATATTGTTTCCTCCTCTACTGGGATAAAATTTTACAACGCGGAGCGTGTATGCTCCGCGTTGTAAGTTATATGTAGATGATCTATCCATTTAAGCCAATGCCTTTTCACCGACAAGCTTTCTGAATTCTTCAGTCAACAGCGGAACAATTTCAAAGAGATCTCCAACAATACCATAATCTGCTAAATTAAATATATTTGCCTCAGGATCCTTATTGATTGCAACGATTACCTTTGATGATCCCATACCGGCAAGGTGCTGAATGGCACCTGAGATGCCGCATGCTATATATAGGGTAGGAGAAACTGTTTTTCCGGTTTGACCAACCTGGAATTTTTCTTCAATCCAACCTGCATCTACCGCAGCACGTGACGCACCTACAGCGGCTCCAATAACATCAGCACATTCTTCCAATATATTATAATTTTCTGGTCCTTTCATTCCGCGTCCACCAGAAATAATAACGTTAGCCTCAATGAGCTCCGGACGTTCTGAAGCCGCAATAACAATTTCTTTTACTATAGTCTTGAGGTCATCAGAATCGATATCTACCGCTTCATTGATTACTTCAGCTTGATGTGATGAATCCGGTACAGCTACCGGGAATGTATTAGGTCGAATGGTTGCCATTATCGGGGAAGCCTTTAAAGTAACCTCAACAAACGCTTTTCCACCATAAATGGGGCGTTTGAAAGTCAGGAAGGCATCTGCGTCAATTTCCATTCCTGTACAGTCCGAAGCCATCCCAACTCCGAGGCGTTGGGCCAGTCGGGGAGCTAAATCTTTACCAACGGCTGTAT
>JAKSCF010000449.1 GCA_022360735.1 Clostridia bacterium | reverse complement strand
GAAGATATCCCAGTTTTTCCATGATAGAATCCGATACAATAAATGCCCGGGAGCCGGTAATCTGTTTTAAGTACTGTAATGACTGATTGTTAAAAAAAACTTTAGATTTTAGTGTGAATTTATCTTCGATGGTAATTACCTCCTATTTTTTAACGTCAATGTGAAAAGCAATTCTGCTTAGATATTTTAATATAAATATTAATTATTCATGATATCATATGATATCATACATAGCAATCATTTTATTGAACATTAACCGGGTTGTTGTAGTATTAATGTCGTCAGTTAAAAACCGATATTGCACTATTTCCTTTTTTCTTGAACAAAAGCTATTTGTTTTTAGAAATTATTATGTTCTTCCTTTTTATAAAAGTACAATTATTACTTTATTAACATAGTATTTTTAACATTTATTCTACTAAAATCCCCTTTACAATGAAGAATTTGCGTGATAGACTGAGCCTGACAAAGATAGAAAGCTATATATTGATTCTCTGGTTTATTCTTGCTATAATAAATTGTCAAATTGGATCTTAGGGTTATAATTAGCTTTTTTGATCCAAGTTTTATTTTATATCGGCAAGCTTGTCTGCTGTTTTTTTAGACAAAGCAATAAATTGAACTATGTATGGTGGAATTATTAATGAAAATAGAAGAATTAGTACAAAAAAAACTGCGTCTCGTTTTTAACGATGACAGCATTATATATGACAAATCCCGTTTTGCGGGAGGACTAACCAATTACAACTACATTATGAATATCAAGGGAACTGAATATGTTGTTCGACAGCCAGGCGGCATGACCAATCATATGATTGATAGAAAAGTAGAAAAAGTCAATAATCAAATTGCTTCGGAGCTTGGTCTGAATTCTGAATGCATTTATTTTGATGAGATCAGCGGAATTAAAATTAGTATATACATTCAAGACAGCAAGAATATTGCTCAAGCCAACCCATGCAGCCCTACAAACCTGAAGGCTGTTTCTGATTTGATGAAAAAAATCCACTTAAGCCCAAAGCCTTTTCCTAATACTTTTGATTGGCAAACAGAGTTGCATAAGTATGAACAGATTGTTAAAGAGCTTAACGGTGACTTTTTCTTTGACTATGCGCCATTGAAAAAACTACTTCTTGATTTTGAGGAAGAAAATATTAAAAATACAATTTCTGTTCCATGTCATAACGATACAGTGCCTGAAAACTTTATCGTTCATGGCAATGGTAAAGCTTATCTTATAGATTGGGAATACTCCGGCATGAACGATCCAAGCTGGGATGTAGCTGCGTATATTGTTGAGTCTAGACTGACAAAGGAAGCAATTCAAGAATTGATTTTGGAATATTATGGTGAAGTACCGGAGGCAGAAGAAATTTTAAAGATAAAATATTATATGGTGGCACAAGACTTACTCTGGACCGTATGGTCCTTAGTTAGACACTATAACGGCGATGATTTTCTTGACTACTTGTCCTTAAGATACGATCGCTTTCGTAGAAATGTTAAGGCACTTACTGATTCATCGGATTGCCCTATTGACCAAATGGTATAGCATTAAGAAGCAAAAAAGTGAAAATTATCCATGGGCGTAGGCTGTCTCTTAGGGTAGGGCGCAGCGCATACGCCTATATTTATTTGTAAAAGTTTGTTCAATACTCTGTAAGTAAAAAGATTATCCTGTGGTATAATAAAATAGTTGAAATGCTTAAGCAACATCTATGATAAAAGGTAGTGTAAAGTAAGTTATGAAAACTTAAAGCCAAATAGTGAAACAATAGTGGAACGATCGTTCAACCACTGTTCCACCATTGTTCAACCAAAACGAGGGGGAATAATTATGAAGCTTCCTGATAAAAAAAATTTTTTAGAAAATTGTTCAAAAGCGTTAAGTGAAATTTACGATACGCTTAATGAGCTTAAAGAACTGGATATAAAAGATTGTGAAAGTAAAAAAACGGTATTGGTAATTGTAGACGTCATTAATGGATTTGTGAGAGAAGGTGCTTTAAAAAGTGAGCGCATAGAATCCATCATCCCGGAAATTGCCTGCTTATCCAAAGCATGTGATGCACTTGGTATTGAAAAACTTGCATTTTGTGATTATCATACTCAAGAATCGCCGGAGTTTGACGCTTATCCGCCACATTGTCTGGCAGGCACTTTTGAAGCTGAAATTGTAGATGAAATTAAAAACATAGGAGGCTATAAGCTCATTCCTAAAAACTCAACAAACGGCTTCTTGGAAGAAGCATTTCAGGAATGGCTTGAGCAAAATATAGACAAAGATACTTTTATTATTACTGGAGACTGTACAGACATATGTATTCAACAATTCGCTATTACTTTAAAGACATGGTTCAATATGAAAAACAGAAAATCCAGAGTCATTGTTCCTATGAATATGGTTGAGACTTATGATTTTGGTGTACATAATGGAGATTTGGTTAATACGATGGCACTATATAATATGATGATTAACGGAGTAGAAGTTGTAAAAAAGTGTAGACCAGCTTAGAAAGGGAGTCGTACCAGTGAACGAAAACAATCTAACCATGCTCACCGATTTTTATGAGCTGACCATGGCCAATGGCTATTTAAAAAATGGATTTCAAGATAGAGTGGCATATTTTGATATGTTCTTCAGAAAGATACCTGATGATGGTGGATTTGCCATTATGGCAGGTGTAGAACAGTTGATACAATATCTGCAAAACCTTGCATTTGATGAAGAAGACATAGCGTATTTGAGAAGTAAAAATATATTTGAAGATGAGTCTTTAGATTATCTAAGAAACTTTAAATTTACTTGTGATGTATGGGCAATTCCTGAGGGAACGCCTATATTCCCAAATGAACCCATTATAGTGGTTAGAGGACCGGTCATTCAAGCACAGCTTATTGAGACCATGATACTGCTGACCATTAATCATCAAAGCTTAATTGCCACTAAAGCAAACCGAATCGTACGAGCAGCAAGAGGAAGAGCTGTTATGGAATTCGGTTCCAGAAGAGCACAAGGCTCTAATGGTGCTATTTATGGCGCGAGAGCTGCATATATTGGCGGATGCATCGGTACAGCATGTACATTAGCAGACCGAGACTTTAAGATTCCTGCATCCGGCACTATGGCACATAGCTGGATACAGATGTTTCCCACAGAACTGGATGCCTTTAGAGCGTATGCACAAACTTATCCGGATAATTGTACTTTACTGGTTGACACCTACAACGTATTGAAATCCGGTGTTCCCAATGCCATAAAAATATTCAATGAAGAAATAACTTCAAAAGGATATCGACCTAAAGGAATCCGAATAGACAGTGGGGACATTACATATTTATCCAAGGAAGCAAGAAAAATGCTGGACTATGCAGGCTTCTCCGACTGTAAAATTGTAGCTTCCAACTCTTTAGATGAAAACATTATCCGAGGCTTATTCATACAAGGGGCTAAAATAGATGCATTTGGGGTAGGAGAAAGGTTAATTACATCAAAATCTGACCCTGTATTTGGAGGTGTCTATAAATTGGCGGCAGTGGAAGAAGAAAACGGAAACATTGGGCCCAGAATTAAACTCAGCGAAAACGTAGAAAAGATCACCAATCCAGGTTTTAAACAAGTATGGCGGCTATATGATAAATCAAGCAATAAAGCCATAGCGGATGTTATTACCATCCATGATGAAGAGATTGATGAAACAAAACCATATGAATTATTTGACCCGGATCATACATGGAAGCGAAAGACAGTGTCTAATTTCTATGCAAGAAAACTATTGATCCCAATCTTTGAAAAAGGACAATGTGTTGATAAGAGTCCGGATCTGGAAGCCATAAGAAATTACTGCAAAGAGCAAATCAATACACTATGGGAAGAAGTACTTCGATTTGAAAATCCACACGAATACTATGTAGACTTATCTCAAAAACTATGGGATATAAAAGATCAATTGCTTAAACAATATATGCATAAGTAGATATGGATGATGCCGAAACTTAATTGTTGTGAGGTTATTGGATAACGGATAACTTGAAGTTGCTGTATATGATTTAAAAAGAGAATAAAAGAATACATGAATAAAGACGATCTCATGGATGGTCTTTTTTTATGTGCGAATTAATAAATAAGACGAGTCATTTTAATTTATAATCATGACAAATGATGGATCATATATTTCAAAAAATGTGAATGAATAATGAATGAAATAATTACTTTTTTATTGGAATATGATATTTTATAACTATAATAGTTGTATATTTGATTGTTGAAGAACAAAGTCGAGATAAGATTTGATGGAAAGGAAAAAAACATGTATAAGATGCTAGTATTGGATATGGATGGAACATTATTAAATGAAGAGATGAGAATATCAAGTAGAAATAAAGAGGCTGTTAAAAAGGCTGTTCATAAAGGGATTAGGGTTGTTTTGGCTACGGGAAGATCTTTTGAAGGTGTTATTCCGTTTTTGGAAGAACTTGAGCTATTAGAAGAAGGGAACTATACGGTTGCCTGTTGTGGAGCATTAGCTTTAAATAATAAAAGCCGTGATATCATACACAAATATCCCATTGCACATGAAGATTTAAAGATGATGTTCCGGTTTTGTGAAGAGCATGACCTGGATATGAGTGCCTACACCACGAAAGATATTCTAACTCATCATGACAATCTTTTTAGTAAATATGATGCAATTGCAAATAATACAGTGCTAGGCAGCATTGATTTTCATCAATTGGCCCCAGAGTTGGAGGTCTTTAAAGTGAATCTTATTAATGAAGGCAATGAGATTCGGGATGAAATCATTAGTTTTTTTCCAACCATAAAGCCT
>JAKSCF010000698.1 GCA_022360735.1 Clostridia bacterium | reverse complement strand
TGTTTTAATTGGCCGTTACAATCCAACAAGTATTGTCTTCTTTTTTCCATTACTTTATTTATTAGTCATTTATGATTTATCAAAACTCAGTTTAATGCCCAAGAAGCTTGCTTTATTATTTATTGTAGCTGCTCTGACAATCATTAGTATAACCAATATTTTACCTTATACCAAAGCCAGTTATGACTCTTATCTTTTAAGCATAGGAAAGGCGGTTCCAAAAACCAGCCGCGTACTTGCTAATTTAAATGCAGCATATTATTTTGAATCCAAAGGGCTGTATGACTACAGAAATTTGGCCTACCTTGAGGAGAATCAAGTATCTTTTGCCGAATATATCGATAAAAATCAAATCGAATATATCATTTATCCGGAAGAAATGGATTATATCTATAATCATCGCCCTTTGTATAATGGCATGTATGGTAATCTTTATCCATACTATGATGACATGCAGCAATTTTTAAACCGGCGCTGCATCCTTGTAGATTCTTTTGATAACTATTATGGTATGCGCATCGCTAAATATTTTTTAACAAAGGAATGGCATGTTAAAATCTACAAGGTTTCACCACAATAAACTTTATTAAATGCTTTCTTTAGCGCAAGCTTTAAGCGCATTGAGTATACAGTCTTTCGAAATCTCTTGATCAATCACTTGATCTACTTTTCCGTCTTTTATGATTGCTACAGATGGGAAGCAAGTAACCCCTAGTTTGTCAGCGAGCCCTTTGGATTTGTAAACATCTATTTTATTAAAATGATAGTCCTCTTTATAATCTGCTTCCATTTCTTCTACTCTTGCCAATAATTCTCTTTGGTCTGCTTCCACAGCATTGAATACATAAACAACACCATCTTTATCTGCTTTCATGATCTGAGAATTAAAAGCTTCACATTCTGCAATGTATTTTTCCGCACAAACACCTGCAATAGCGCCATCTCCAACACATGTTGCCACTTGTCTAAGATATTTTTCGCGTACATCGCCTACAGCATACACGCCTTCAATATTGGTTCGCATATTTTCATCCGTTAGGATATAGCCTTTGTCTGTCATGTTAATAATGCCTTTAAATACATCTGTATTCGGAATATAACCGATGAATTCAAAGCATGTATGACAATCAATCGGCATCAATTGTCCGGTTTTAAGATTCTTCAAAACAGTTGTTTTAAGCTGCTCCTCACCTTCAAAGCGCTCAACAACCGTATTCCATTCAAATTTCATTTTTGAGTTAGCCAATGCAGCAGCCTTTGCTATTTCGTTGCAATCCATTTTACCGGTGTCGTGTATAACGGAAACAATAACTTCGCTGGCAAACTTAGTTAAAAACATGCCTTCTTCAATGGCTGCATCACCTGAGCCAATAACCACTACAGTTTTATCTGTATTGGCAGCCGCATCACAAGTTGCGCAGAAAGCGATGCCCTTACCTAAATAGTCTTCTTCATTTTCGGCTCCGGTTATTCTAGGTCTTCCTCCGGTTGCAATAATAACAACTTTAGCTTCATATATATTTCTGAAGGTTTCTACTATCTTTGTTTCACCTTCCAGTTCTACTTTTTTTACATCCGTTAATTTAAATTTTACATCAAATTTCTTAGCTTGCTGATGGAAAAGATCCATAAGTTCTTTTCCTGATGCGCCTTCAGGAAAGCCAGGATAATTTTCTATTTCATTGGTGTTGGTAGCCAAACCTCCAACCAAAGATTGTTCAATTATTAGAGTCTTAAGTTTCGCACGTCCTGCATAAATCCCTGCAGTAAGACCTGCCGATCCTCCTCCAATAATAACAACATCGTATTGTTCTCTTTTCTTTTCTCTCATGGTGTTATCCCCTTACATAAAATATTTAACTAGCAATTTACTGCCGATTACAGCTCCAAGGAACATAAATACAGCAAATACCCATCCAGATAAGGAAAGTGATGCAATACCACTGAAAAGTGCACCGATATTACAACCAAAAGCGATTCGTGCACCGTATCCCATTAATAGGCCTCCTAAGGCAGCTGCAACAATTTGTTTTTTAGACTTTATCTTTTTCATTTTGAATTGAGAAGCAGCAAGTGTTGCAAAAAGAGCTCCAAAAATGATTCCCAGATTTCTTAAACTTCCCGGGTCATTAAGCAGTCCTCTTTCCAGTGTTGCTTGAGCACCGGGACTACTAAAGTAATACCACTTATCTACACTGCCTCCAAGAGTTTCAAACAGCCAAGCACCCCAGTTTGCAAATACTCCCGATACGCCCCAAGGATTTCCCGTTGAAGCAAATGTCACAATTTGAAATACGGATAAGAGTATTGCTCCGGTTACATACGGCCATGCATCTTTAAACCACATTTTATAGTATTTTGTATCTCGAATTTTCATGAACAACCCTCCTTTTTTCTATTCATACAGGGTTTAAGGTTTTTCTATAATAACCTCCCACTCACCATCGTCCACTTCGTCTATTTCCACGTTATATCCATTTTTTCTAGCCCATTCCGGTACATTTTTCATGGCACAACTGTGGTCAACTTGGACAATCAGTACATCTCCGGCATTTAATTCCTTTAAAGCATTCTCAGTTTTTACTAAAGGTACAGGACAAGCCTCACCTAAACAATCTAATACAACTTCTTTCATAGATTAATCCTCCCTTAATGATTAATGCGTAAAGAATAATAAAGATAATTTTGCAGGGTACAAAATTCTTAATATTCAGCTTTCACTTCGTTAATATAATCGCTTACTATTTAGTTTTTTCTATAAATACTTCCCATTCTCCATCATCTACTTCTTCGATTTCCACATTATGGCCATTTTTTCTTCCCCACTCAGGTACATTTTTCATGGCACAGCTGTGGTCAACTTGAACAATCAATAAATCTCCTACTTCAAGTTCTTTTAATGCATTTTCAGTTTTTACTAAAGGTACCGGACACGCTTCTCCTAAACAATCTAATACGACTTCTTTCATCTGATTTGTTCCTCCTTTAATTCTTCTGTTAAATAATTAATAGTGATTTAAGCTGATTTTTCTCTGTTTTCCCACTTGTCGGCTAAAATGTACAAAGTGGCTATAATCAGTAAGTTGATTAATAGCCCTCCCAGCCATCCAAATACATCCGGTAAGAAAACTTCTGTTCCTTTTAGCATAAAGTTCAATTTCCACCATCCGAAATGATACGCTCCAAGCAATGACCCAATAACGAAAAACGCAAGAGATAAGATATTCATAATAAAGCCTTCTCCTACACGCATCAATGTCCCTGAAGCACATCCGCCTGCGATAACCATTCCTATACCAAACATCACAGCACCTATAGCAGTAGCACCACTAATAGGGGCAACATAACTTTGACCGGGTATAGGAAGACCATTAATAAAGTAGCCATACTTTATTGCAGTAAATCCAATGGTTGTTATGGCAAACGCAATTAAAACGGCTCTGGTAATAGTAGTGCTTCCCGTTAGATATGGATCTCTCATGGATGCTGTGAAACAAAATCGAGACCTTTGCAGAATAAAACCAAAGCAAGCTCCCGTCACCCAAAACAGTGATAAATGGGAATCTTTAGTTATAAGGTAAACTGCAAAAGCAATCATGATTATGCCAAGTACAGTTGCATGAGGAAGCATATTTTTTTTGGGTTTTCTAGGTGTTCTTGAACGTCTTCTAGCTGAACTTTGAGTTGTTGTGCTAACATCCGTCATCTGCCTCACTCCTTAAAATGATATTTTATTAACAATCTTTGACTTGATTTTAACATAAATTTTTCCTCTTACTCTATTTGATATGCTGATGTAGTATCGAAATTGACAATAGCTATGAATAATTGTTACAATAAGAAGAAAAATAATAATAAAATGAGAGGAATTGGTTACATGCATATAGAAAATTTTGAGTACTTTTATCAGGTTGCTAAGGCAAAAAGTATTTCAAAAGTAGCAAAGAACCAACATATATCTCAATCTGCTTTAAGTCAACAAATACAAAAATTCGAAGAAAGCTTGGGCGTTGATCTCCTAGAAAGAAGTAATAAAGGAGTGACCCTTACCGAAATAGGACAGGTGGTCTTAAAGTATTCCGAGAACATTATGAGAACTTATTCTAAAATGCAAGAAGAAATTCAATCTGTCGAAGAAAACATATCCATTATTAAAATTCAGGCTAATTATGCCATTACAGACCACGCCTTGCCCTGTACCTTATATAAAGTAAAAGAACAATATGGGTATCATAAATATGAATTGACCTCTAACCCTTCCTCAGATATAGTGGATAATATTGCCAATGATATTTGTGATATTGGATTTATTAACGGCGACCCACTTTCTGATGAGCTCCATTCAGAAAAGGTTGGAAGTAATACCATTGTACTGATATCCAATACCAATGGCAAAACACCTGATACCATTTATTTAGAAGATTTATTTAAATTTCCTCTTATCACATTAAATGATAAGTATGAAATTAAGAGCATTTTTAAAAAAGAATTACAATATATGAATTATGAGTATGACAATTTAAATATCGTTTTTGAAACAGACTCCATAGAAGCATTAAAATCTTCAGTTGTCAGAGGCCATGGCGTAGGTTTTATACCTTATATTGCGGTTAAAGAGGAATTATACAGAAAAAGATTTAAAATAGTCAAAATCGAAGATTTTAACATTGTACAAGATGTTTATATGATAAGCAAAAAAGGACAGAGCAGAAACAAATCCGTTAACGAATTCATCGAAGCTTTTAAAGTATTGGGAAGCAATAGTTTTTGTTAACCAACATTGTGGGGTAGTATGTTGTATCGGCATATTACCTCAGGGTTATAAATATCTCCCATACCCCATTAATAGCTTCTTCCACTTCTACATATAATTGTTTTTTACTAAAATGGTCTTTTATCGATTCTACAACGCAGCTGTGATCGGATATAACTTTTAGCGTATCCCCTTCACGCATGCTTTTTAGTTCTTCTTTTATTCTTAAAACCGGTATTGGACAAATTTCTCCAAAACAATCCAGTTCACGTTCATTATTCATACTCATTCCCCTATTAATCATATAAAACTTGTATTATAATACTAGAAGTCAACTAACATCAGGTCATTCTAAAAAAGCATTTATTCAGCAAGCTTAAAAAACAAGAAATGATTGTATTACAAAAAAAATGAAATTTTTCTTCTATCTGTTATATTATAACCTATACCAATAACTTTCATCAAGGTGATAAAGAATGGAAATACCGTTTAATAAAGTTTCATTTACCGGAAAAGAAAATAAATATATCCAAACAGCTGCCAAAAACTTAGATAAAAGAAGTTTTACTTTAAAGTGCGCTGAATGGATAAAAAGCTATACATCTGCAGAAGAAGTCATGATGACTTCTTCTGCTACTAGTGCGCTGGAGCTGGCCGTACGTTCCATTTGGTGTGACAAGGAAAGCGAAATTATT
>JAKSCF010000749.1 GCA_022360735.1 Clostridia bacterium | reverse complement strand
TTTGATAATAATGAAAATGAATGAGATTAAAATAGACTACGTCTATGGCGTTTTTAAGCATTCTCACAAAACCTTTAATTCCAAATATATTTTTGATACCATGAATGAGGATTTATCAAAAAGCGAGATCATATTTATTAAAGCATTGGATACGGGAGAAATATTACTTTTAAGAAAACCACTTGATGAAATAATAGATAGCTCCAAAATTTCAAATGATTTTTTACTGTATGTCGGTGTGATAACAATCATACTGGGAAGTATTTTTATCTTCTTTTATTCCAAGAGGCTGACAAATCCAATCGTTGAGTTAAGTGACATTGCAATGAATATTGCAAACCTTGATTTTTCTAAGAGATTCAAAACAAAAAGCAAAGATGAAATAGGTATACTTGGGGACAGTATTAACTTAATATCGGATGAGCTGCAAAGAGCATTGGACGACTTAATAGAAGCCAATGTTGAATTAAAAGAAGATGTTGAACGAAAAAAACAAATAGATGAAATGCGCAAAAACTTTATTTCCAGCGTTTCACATGAGTTAAAAAGTCCTATTGGTATAACAAGAAGTTATGCAGAAGGGCTCAAGTATAATATTGTCAATAATCCGGAAAAAAAGATGCGATACTGTGATATATTAATTGATGAAGCTGAGAAGATGGATAAAATCGTTAAACAACTATTGAGTTTGTCTCACTTAGAGTCTGAAGCTTTCAAGCTAGAAAAATCAGTTTTTAATATCTCCGTTTTAATAGATGAGATCATTGAAAAATTTGATCCTATTCTAAAAGAGAAAAAGATAGAAACAAAGGTTATTACGAATCAGAACTATTTTGTTAATGCAGATTACTTAATGATTGAACAGGTTATAAGCAATTTTCTAACCAATGCAATCAATCATACAGATAAAGGCAAGTATATTGAAGTGAGGGCACAGTCAGTAGGTGAGAAAGTTAGAGTTTCAGTCATTAACTCCGGCGAAAATATTCCGGAAGAAGATTTGAGAAATATTTGGGAAAGCTTTTATAAAGTGGATAAAGCTCGTTCCAGAGAATATGGAGCGACAGGTTTAGGGCTTTCAATAGTGAAATCCATTATGGAACATCATCAAGAAAAATACAGTGTAGTAAACAGGAAATTCGGTGTAGAATTCTGGTTCGAACTGAGTTTAATTAATAAGGAATAATTATAATTAAAACACCCTCCTCTAAGTTTTAAAGGAGGGTGTTTTGTGAGCAGGATATATTTATTTTTAATTATTTCTTCACAAGTTCTTCATATAAAAGATGCATAATTGAAAAAAATAGCAAAAGAATCAATATTAAACTATAAATGATAAGGTTGGTGAGATTATAATTTTAAATTTGGGATAGAGCGGGGGGACTTATGATAAATTTTAAAATTAACAGGAAAATAGAAATTTATTCAGCAGATGAATTGAAAATGGGTGATAGTACAATACAAGATGAGGATGAAAAAAGTATTTATATTAGCTTTCCAATCGGATTGAAAGGAAAAATGAGGTTGAAACCAAAAGAAATGATAAGAGCTATGTATTACAGTGAAAATAAAAAGTTGTATGAATTTGTGACACAAGTGGAGGACAATAATATAGAGAATGGTATGCAGTTGATAAAACTCAATAAACCCAAAAATTATGAAGCGATAGAAGGAAGAAAATTTGCAAGAATTCCTATAATGTTGAATATTCGATTTGTTGAGTTGGATGAAAAACTTGGATTTGATCATATTGGACCTGACGAATTAAAGAAGCTATGTCAATCGAAAAAGTGGATGAAAGGATATGCTTACGATATAAGCGCAGGTGGGTTTGGAGCAGTCATACAAGAGTCATTAGAGCATGGCAAACAAATATTCTGCCTGATAGACGATGAGTATTTTGATACAGGTTTTATTGGCAAAGTTGTACGATCTGTTCAAAAGAATCAATCTGGAAAAAAATTATATAAAATAGGGGTTCAATTTTCAGACTTAGATTATACATCTGAGCAAAAGCTTGTCAGATACATTGACTCAAAGCGGCTAACAGGGCCTATAGAAGAGTTAAGCAACATTGCAAAGAGTATAGCTAATCTTGATTTTTCCAAAAGGCTTATATTGGAAAAGAAAGTCGAAATAGGTATACTCGGTGATAGTATCAACTTAATATCCGATGAACTTCAAGAAGTTATGGATGATTTAATAGAAGCAAATATTGCATTAAAGAAAGCCATCGAGCAAAAAAAACAAATAGATGAAATGCGGAAAAGCTTTATTTCCAGTATTTCACATGAATTAAAAAGTCCTATTGTTATAAAAAGGAGCTATGCGGAAGGACTCAAATATAATATTGTCAATGATCAGCAAGAAAAGGTCCGATACTGCGATATATTAATTGATGAAGTCGAAAAGATGGATAAAATCGTTAAACAACTATTAAGTCTATCTGACCTAGAGTCTGAAACCTTTGAATTAGAACAATCAATTTTTAATATATCCGTATTAATAGATGACGTCATTGAAAAATTTGATCCTATTCTTAACGAGAAAAATATAGAGACAAAGGTTATTACGAATGAAAACTATATGGTTAACGCAGATTACTTAATGATTGAACAGGTTATAAGTAATTATTTGACCAATGCAATTAATCACATAGATGAAGATAAATATATTGAAGTAAGCGTACAAGCAGTAGGTGAGAAAGTTAGAGTTTCAGTCATTAACTCCGGTGAGAATATTCCGGAAGAAGATCTGAAAAATATCTGGGAAAGCTTTTATAAAGTGGATAAAGCGCGTTCCAGAGAGTATGGGGGGACAGGTCTGGGACTTTCAATAGTGAAATCAATTATGGAACATCATCAAGAAAAATATAGTGTAGTGAACAGAAAATTCGGTGTGGAATTTTGGTTTGAATTGAATTTAATTAATAAGGAATATTTTAGCAAAAACTCTAATTTGAAATTTTTAGGAGATTATTTTTCACAAGATTAATGAATGATAGTGTTTCTTCACAAAACCATCACATAATATTTATAAAATAAGATAAAGATATTTACATAGAGAGGAATAAATAAATGGAGATTAATAAGCTAATACGAAAAAAGAAGAGAGATATGTTAATGAAAAAAATCAAGAGAAATAAATTAATAGGAATAGTAGTAGTATTAGTAATCATTCTATTGCTGGTATTATTTATTGGGATATCAGTTTTCTATTAACAGCATAGCGTTATCTGAGGTTATCACTAAATATCTAATAAAAAAGTTATTAATTCCGTGCGATTGCTAACCAGTGTTTTTTTAAAAATATTGTTCATGTGTTTTTTAACTGTATCGACTGAAATGAAAAGTTCGTCGGAGATATCAGCATTACTAAAGCCTTTAAAAATTAAATTGACAATATCCCTTTCTCTACTGGATAAGTTATATTTTCGCTGATTACTTTCTATAATATCGGAGAACCTTTTGGCATTAGATGATTTAAGTGCATCAATCACTACTAATTTATGTAAATGGTGACCTATATGTGGTGAAAGCAGCTTTAAAAAAATTAACTCCTTTACCCTAAAATCAGGGCTTTTCTTATGTCTAATTAAACTAATGCTGCTAATAAGCTTACCAATAAAATGTACATCACAAAGAGCAACATAATAATATCTGTTTTTTAGCTGAAAGTCATTAAAAAACTCGGTTTTTTTCCATGAATTGTAATTCATTATATCTGTACTACGCTTAGGCACAGGCGTGTTAAATGCTTTTAGAAATAGATCATCTATTTTATGGTAATACTGAAGATATTCATTATGGCTTTTTTCAGTGATATTTAGTCGATAGGATACAGGTTTTAAAATATGGTTATTATGATCATAAAAAATAAAATGACCGTTTGTAAAAGGAATGACATCTCTTAGAATGTCAAGAAAAGCACAGCAAAATTCTGAAATAGACTCATAAGCAGCGATCGTTTCTAATATTGTATTCATTTTTATCCAGTCATTAGTGTTTAGGCTAGCATAGTTAAGATTCATCATATGCATAAATTAACCTCTTCTTAAAATACAACTATAGTGGAATATCCTTAAAAATCGACGTATTATACTATTAGTATATATGCCTAAAGGAAAAAACACAGATATATAGACGAGGAGGAAAAAATGAAGAGGAAGAAAGTAATAGGATTAGTAGCAGTATTATTAGTAATATTAGCATCAGTATTATTTATAGGTATATTAACTTTCTATTAATAATATACAGTTACTTGAGGCTTTCAGCATACAAAAATAGGCGAAGGACTTGGTGCATGAAAGTGTAAAGATGATAAAGACAAGCAGGGCTGGAAAGTGATACGAATATGATCTCGTGATGATAAGAAGGTTAATAAAAAAATATACATCATATACAGAAAAGAGAAGCCACTGTTGTTTTTGATGAAGATAAAAAATAACATATGTATAAAATTCCGGAGAAAATTTATTATAAGATTTTCTCCGGAATTTTATTTTTATCTAGTATTTCTATGATAATCATATATAATAGAAATGGTATATTTTTTCCAAATTTGTTAATTGTGTTGTATTAAGCATGATCAAAAAAACATGAGATGTTTTGATCATGCATTAAGATAGATTTTACTTGTAATTAGGAGGCGGTAAGTTTGAAGCTAAAGATGTTATTTAAAAAATGGTATGTCATTGTTTTGATGATTGCAGTATTGCTGGGAGGGGTTGGGGGCAGTGTTTGGCTGTTTAACTCGTCACCATCTAATACCGGAAGGTTGGATACAGAGAATGAGAAAAAATTTGAAACCATAGAGGAGCTGCTGAGTGGTTCTACAGAAGAGATAAGAATTGAGGCTGTAGATGAGGACACAGCCGGCGTAGATATTAACTCCAAATTTAAGATATACGTTGATGACCATAATGACTTGTCTTTGAATGAGTCATCCATCCGTGTAATACCTGAGCAGACATTTTCTATTGATAAGGTATCAAGAGGCGAATATACCCTTCGGTTTGAAGAGGCACTGAAAAACAACAGTATTTATAAGATTGCTGTTGAAAATGAAGACCAAGGCATTAAAATATCTAAAGCCTTTCAAACCCGGAAAGCATTTCGCATTATAAGGACGCTTCCCAGGAACAAAGCTACTTATGTTCCCATAGAATCAGGGATAGAGATAACCTTTACACATGAGGGCATTGGCAATCTCAATGCGTTTTTTGAAATAACACCCAAGGTAAAAGGTACATTTGAAACGCATAAAGAGACGGTAGTTTTTGTACCTGAAAGCCTTGATTATGAAACCGTCTATACGGTAAAGCTTAAAAAAGGAATTGGCTTAAAAAACAGTAGCGAAGTTATTAATGAAGATTATATATTTCAGTTCCAGACTGATAGAAAAAAAAAAAAAAAAAATAATAAAGATTTCTTGAATTTTTCCAATAGAATGTACAATTATACCTCTAAGGAAATTCCTGTATTAAGTGTTTATACGAGTAAGTACTACAAAGATAAAGAACTGGATATTAAGTTATATCGCTATGACAATGAAAATGATTTTTTAAATGATTTGAGTAAAAATGATCATCAGCCTTTTTGGGCAGTGAAAAATCATGAAAAAAATCGATTTGACAAATCTGCGCTTCAAGAAACCATGTCATTTAGAGGCAAAATCTATGATATGGGCAGCCCTTGGTACAAACAGGTGATGGTATTTCCGTCTAATGTGGAGCAAGGATATTATCTTGTTTCAGCAGCTTACAAAGATAAAGAATACATGACGCATATGCAGGTGAATGACATGTCTGCATATATCATGATGGGTGAAGAAAAATCCCTTGCATGGGTCAATGA
>JAKSCF010000612.1 GCA_022360735.1 Clostridia bacterium | reverse complement strand
TAATCCATCCAAATGTTTCTTTAAAACTGCTTTATTCTTCTTTTTATGTGATTTTACAGTTTCAACAGTAATACCAAGTTGATCTGCAATTTCCTGATTCTTTTTACCATCCAGGCTTAATATATAAACTTCCCTGGCTTTGGGAGGCAATTTATTAATTGCTTTATATAAATAATAGTAAACCTCTTCTTCCAAAACTTTATTCCAGAAGGATTCTTCATTAGAATTTGTATACTGTGCAAAATCAATATACCTGTTTTTGACTTTTTCCTTACGAAGTTGATTCAAACAATTATTCTTAACATAGGTATATAAATAAGCTTTAAGCTTACTAATAGTATGAAAAATCTCCTTCTTATCTATGAGGGTTAAAAAAATATCCTGGACAAGGTCCCTTGATGCTTCAGTGTCGTCAAGATAAGAGTCAGCAAAAATAACAAGAGGAGTGTAAAACCTCTCAAAAAGTTTACTAAACGCTGTATCTTTGCCTTCAGATAAGTCTTTCAGCCATTTTTCATCATTTATATACATCAGTGGTTCAGTTTGTTCACACCCACAAATATATAATGAGATCGTTAAATCACAAACTACATCCTATGCATTAAGCTTTATTTTTTTCTATTTTTGTCTTATTTTTATTTATTCTAATTTTAAATTATTTAATGAAACTATACAATATTTATAATAAAGAAGAACTACTAGAAAGACTTAATTCCGAGGGTTTCAGAAGGATAACGATTTCCTTTTACAGATATGTCACAATAGAATCCCCAACTGATAAAAGAGATGAGCTATTTGTTGAATGGTCATCCCTTAATTGCTTGGGAAGAATTTATATTGCCAAAGAAGGTATTAATGCACAGATGAGTGTACCTGAGCATTTGCTTCAAATATTTCTTGATCAACTTGATACTCATGAAGAGTTTAAAGATATACCCATTAAATATGCTTTTGAAGATGATGGAAAATCATTTTACAAATTGACCATAAAAGTGAGACCAAAAATCGTAGCTGATGGAATGAATGACTCTTCTTATGACACTACAAATGTTGGAAAGCATTTATCTGCTCTGGAATTTCATGAGTTAGCAGCCAAAGACAATACTATATTGGTAGATATGCGAAATCATTATGAAAGCGAAGTAGGTCATTTTGAAGGGGCCATATGTCCGGATGCAGATACCTTTAGGGAAGAATTACAAATGGTGGAGAATATACTTATTGATCAGAAAGACAAAAAATTACTTTTATATTGTACAGGCGGAATCAGGTGCGAGAAAGCAAGCGCTTACCTGAACCATCTTGGATTCAAAGATGTAAACCAGCTACATGGCGGAATTTTAGAATATGCCCGTCAGATAAAAAAATCAGGGCTGCAGTCCAAATTCAAGGGAAAAAACTTTGTATTTGATCAAAGACTCGGTGAAAGTATTAATGGAGAAGTTGTCAGTCAATGCCATCAATGTGGCAGGCCATGCGATACACATATTAATTGTGCAAATGATGATTGCCATTTACTATTTAAAAAAAAAAAAAAATGTGCAGTGCAATACAATAGTTGTTGCAGCGATGAATGCAAGAGTATATTGGAATTATCACCGGAAGAACAAAAAGAAATCAGAAAAAAAAGACATCAACAATATGCAGAAAGCAAAATATTCAAAAGCCGCCTCCGTCCTGACTTGAAAAAAATGAAAACTCAGCCATTCTGATTTGTTAAATAAGTGTTATAATACTTGAATTCATTTTATATTAATGTATTTTTAAGGTAAATGATTTGCCTGGTCAGTTCCCGATTAACCTAATAGATAATACATCTATTAATTTTGATTTAAGATTATGAAAATGCCTGAGTATAATACACTCAAGAGAATCACATTTATATTGGTGTTTGCTCTTGTTTTTTCTGTATTGAACATTTCCGGTTCAAGCTCGATTTTCAGTGCTTATGGAAATTCTCCGAAGTTAAGTAAAGAAGTTAGAAACGGGCAGAAAAAAGCTAAACAAATTGAAGATAAGATTCTTGCGATAAAGGATAAACTGATAAAAAGCACTGTGCGATGTTCCTCAGGGGGAAGCGGTGTTATTATTTCTGAAGATGGATATGTATTAACTGCTGGTCATGTATTCAGGGAACCCGGAGATATCATCAGGATCAGAACTTATGATGGAACCAGATATAACGCGCTAACACTGGGAAAAGATGTAAGAGCAGATTATGGCCTCTTAAAAATTATTGATGAAGGCAAATGGGAATATGCCGAATTAGGACACTCTTCAAAAATGGCTAAAGATGAAACTTGCCTAATGCTTGGATTTCCAGGAACAAATGATTATGAACGCCCTGCTGTAATTAGGATCGGATTTTTCTACGGACAAAGCTACAGAGGTTTTTTACAAACAAGCTGTATCATGATGCCCGGAGATTCAGGAGGGCCTCTTTTTGATCTAAACGGAAAAGTAATAGGAATAAACAGCCGGATTGATGAAGATTTAAAAGAGAATTATTTTGCTCCTGTAGATAAAGTTAGGGAAAACTGGGAAAAATTAGTCGACAGTGAAGTATTTAACCGCAGGTATAGAGGTGGCTGGGGCCATTACAACTGGGATGAAATTAGGTTTAAGGAAGCACCAAAGTTAAAAAAGGCCTATGTTTTAAATGGGAGCAAATCCGGATTAAATGAAATCCTTTCATCAAATGCCTATGACTTCAGGAATGTTGTAGTAAAAATCAATAGTTATAAAGGACTTGAAAAAACAGAAGTACACGGAACTATTATTCATAAAGACGGACTCATTGTTTCTAAGTCGAGCCGGGTTGGAAAAGATATAATGTGCCTGTTAAATAACGGAAGTTATTTACCTGCCCAAATTATTGGCAGAGATAAAGACAATGACCTTGTACTGCTTAAAATCGATAAATCTTCTTTAGGCTCTATAAACTTATATACAGAGCATGAATGCAATGTAGGACAACTGCTGGGAGCTGTGGGTATGGAAGGCGAAGTTATAAAATCCGGAATACTTAGTGTTCAGAAAAGAAAAGTTCCTTCAAAAAGAAGGTATTTTAACTGGGGCTTTTTAGGTGTACAATTTGATGGAGAAGATGATACTGTTATTGAAAGGATCATTGATGGAGAGGCTGCAAAAAGAGCTGGTTTAAAAGAAGGTGATGAAATTATAAAATTTGACACCCTGTCTGATTTGAGCAGAGAAAGCATAATAGACTATTTAAGAACTACCAAACCCGGACAAAAAGTTTTAATACATGCCAAAAGAGAATATGATGGGATTAAGAAATTTGAAGTTACTTTAGGCACAGTTCCGGAGAATTCATTTAGAAGAAGTTATCATCCTGCTTATGCAACCACAGTAAGTAAACGCAACAGGGGATTTCCAATTGCATTCCGGCATGATATTCCAATAGAAGTTGATGAGTGTGGAACACCAGTAGTTAATTTGCAAGGAAAAATTATTGGGATCAATATTGCCAGAGTTGATAGAACAGGCAGTCTGGCAATTCCTATCGACCATGTTTATAAAGTAGTCCAAACAATCATGAATAACAATAACAATTAACCATTTGTAAAGATGCGCAAATTGCGCATCTTTGCTTTATATTATAAACTTAACTTCTTTCAGGTCACAAGTATAAGTTCTGAGATCCTTTGTTTTTAAGCATAACTTTCCATACTGATCCAATCCAACGATTTTAGCTTTTATTTTATTACCGTCAATTATATAGTTAGCAAATGTTTTATAACGATATAATCTAGATAAATATTCCTGATTTATTTCCTCCAAATTATTCTGCAATAATTGTCGAAACCTTAAATTCAAATGATCAAGCAATCTGATTAAGCATTTATCCAGGTTTATTTCTTTTCGCTTTAGTTTTTTTAATGAAACAGGGTTTGGAGCATCACTTAAAAATTTCGTTTGATTAATATTAATTCCTATACCTATAATGGAAGATTGCATTGAGTTTCCATTTATGGAATTATTAATCAATATGCCTGCAATCTTTTTATCATCTACATAAATATCATTAGGCCATTTAATTTTAACCTCTT
>JAKSCF010000697.1 GCA_022360735.1 Clostridia bacterium | reverse complement strand
TACCGGCTGTTGGCTATACGTTTATGAAAGTATTAGCTTATATCTGTTTGATATTTACTGCCTTTACTTATCTTAATGACATTGATTGCATTACTATTATATTGCTTCAATGGATTAAGTATTTTAAAAGTATAATAGACCTAACCCACAATCGTTCAGCTATTGTAAAATTTCACTACTAAACCACCGGCAGGACTATTGCCTATATTTATCGTCAATAATCTGATATTGCTCGTGGTTTATCTTGTCCCATTCGGTTTTTTTGTACTTGAGTCCCTTAAATCTTTTATTAATCCAATGGGGATCGTATTCTCTAAAGCTTAATGATTCCGCCCATTTTTTAGCTGATTCATGCTCAGGATTCATGTTATCACGATATACTTTCAGAAATGCATAAAAACCAGGAATTCCGCCGACATCCTCTGGTGGAGCTGTTTCTGCTCCATCTAGCAGGGTAGGATATCCAAAGTAATAGTCATCAACAATCTGTTCAAGCTTTATAATAAATTGCCATTCGTCTCCGAAGTCATAAACATAGCTTAGCTTATTATATTTTTCTAGATAACTATCTATTTTAAGCCCAGTAGGCTTGCGAACTTCAATCATCAAACTCTCCAGTCGGCGAGTCTCAAACTTCAACATTTTTGGCGGTATGGTTTTTAACCGCTCCTGAAAACTTGCTTTGTTCTTTTTGTAATGCTGATGGGCTAAGTAAGCGTTTTCATCATTAGTAACAATCTTATTCTCTTCAGCCAGCTCAAATCTAAATAAATGACATGCTTCATAAGGATAGCCACTCTTAAAATTAGTTACATTCTGAATAATATCATGCAGTCTGTTATACGTCGCTCCAGCAGGCATGATAACTTTTCTCCATATCAGCGGCTTCGATTTTTCCAGTTCAATTTTTATAATGTATGATTTCATTGCCAATAACCTCCGGTGGTTATTATCTTACCAACCACTTGTAATCCTGTCTGCAATCTACAATGTAGTTACATAAACCTTTTGATCTTTAATCTGATACAAAATTAAAAACCACTTCTCCACAAACATTTTGTGATATTTATTTGGTGAAATAAACTCTGTCTCTAAAAACGGAAACCGTTCAAGGACCGCATGGAGTCTTTTTACATTTCCACCCTCATCAATTATCCTGTCGAGATAACTGTCCAGCTCATCCAGAGCAACTCCTGTACGACCGGCCAGGCGGTCTTCCTCAACAGCCAGTAGCTCTTCCCGCAGTTTAAGCATTTTTTCTCTCCGCTTAAATGACTCGATATCCATAACCACCAGATCACCTTCGCCGTTTTTTGTGAGATACACAGGTTCTCCGGTAGCTTAACACAAAGACGCAATTTCATTATAATTCTGACGAATGCTTGCGGATGGCTTAATTTGCATATTATCAACTCCCATAGAAGTTTACTAGCCATATTATACTCTGTCTTGTTATCAAGATCAAAATTCATACTGCCCAACGACCCACCGATCGCCATTGACAATCTATCGCCCCACAATTGTTCAGCAATCGTTCAAGCTATTGTAAAAAACTATTGACCGATACGGTTTACGGGTTTTTGGCCTGACCCTAAAGCTGTAAAAGTTTAAAAGAGTAACCGAGTAAGAATTAAAGGTGCATTACTATGCCAACTATGGCCAGACAATTACCACGCGGTTAAACAATACCTATCTCCAAATACTTACATATTATTCCTAAATACCATATCTACCTTTAAGTTTTCAAATAATTACTACTACTTCTATTTTGTTATATAAATTAAAATTATATTAAAATTTATCTAAATTCTATGCATCAAGATTGTGAATTAGGATTTTTTAAAGTACTACAACATAAAATGGATCTCCAGCTAAAAGATTTTAAACATTTTTTTAAGAATTTATGATATATTAAAGTTAATAAGTTAACGTTATATTCAAAATTGTTCCCTTTATTGATTTTATGTTAATTATCCTAAACGAAAGCTGGTGGAGTAATGGAAAAGCTTTTTGCTAAAACAAATTTAGAAGAATATTTTGTCACTCAAAAAAAGAAAATCATTAAAAAGATAAAGTCGAAAGATCTTCCTCCAAATACTGATGCTAATGAATTTGCTAACATTATATTAGAGCAGAGAAGGATCGAGCCTATTAAGCTACAGTTATCTGAGAGCCATACTAACTATAAGCAATTAACATTAGACAAAGATAAATACTTTGTCAGAGTTAGAATCCCTTACACTGGAGATAAACAACTGCTTAATCTATACCCTGCTGCATATAAGTATTCAGAATTACCTAATGGCAGAGCGGGCTATGAGCTTATTGTTTTACATTTCATAATTGATATTAGCACTCCCAAAACCGAAAATGAAAGAGTGTTTCAAATGGCTATTGATAATCTAAAAAAACTAGTGGAGATTGTGAATAAAGAAGTTATTTCACATAACAGTTGGATGAATGTCGAAGTCTTACCTCTAGTGGAGAGTAAAATTGAAAAGGCAAACAAAGTTAGGGAAGTTGTTGATAGCTTTAGAATTGCATAAGGCACTTTTACAATAGCTGAATGATTGAACATGGTTTAATGGGCTAAAGGAAAGTAAAAGGTTGCTAGGAGTTAAAAGTGTCATGTTATTCAACTGCCAGTGTTACTTCTATATTTTAGGGCTATGGTTGTCAGTTGTGGAACCTGACAGCCTGTCGCCCAAACATATTGACCAATCTGGTTTATGGGTTACTAG
>JAKSCF010000362.1 GCA_022360735.1 Clostridia bacterium | reverse complement strand
TATATAATTTTTCAACCTCTTCTTCTATTTTTTTTAGCGGGCTTCAAAAAAAGTTAGGGTTTGATCTTAATAATGCCAGTCCACTTAATCCAAGTCCCGCAATAAAGCCTGAAATATCATAACCTAATTCACTTATGATTAAAACGGCAGCTAGAGATATAATAACAAATTTTAATATATTGGATATAAAAGGTCCTATTGCATTATTAAGATCAAACCCTAACTTTTTTTGAAGCCCGCTAAAAAAAATAGAAGAAGAGGTTGAAAAATTATATAGCCCCCAAGTAATCAATATGATAACAAATACTCTTAAAAACAATATGATTATATTTTTTGTCATCGGATTGATAACGGTTACCGGTAAAACACCTAAAGCTACAAAAATTCCAAAAACAATAAACAAATTCTTTAATGGTTTTTCAAAAGATTTTAATAATAAATCATCGATCTGTGTTGCTGTTTTGCTAAAGAATTTTTGTAAAATCTTAATAATATATTTGGCAAATACTTTTCTTAATACAAGAAAAAATAGCAAAATGATGATTGCAGTAATAATTCTTGTAAAATCATTATAAGTAACATATTGATTTATAAAACTCGATATAATCATATAAAAACTCCTTTGAAGCCCTAACCAAAATCTCTGATTTTGACGTAGGTCTTATACAGAAACTCTCCAATCTTTGATTGGGTAGAGTTGCCATTTGCAACGAAACAGAAATCTCTGATTTCGTCGTTGAGACTGCTAAACTCTCCAATCTTCAAGACCTAACAACAATCCACAAAAATTACTCTAGGCAATAATATTTTATATTTAGTCTTTTTCTTTACTCTCTTCATAATATTTATTCAACTTATCTTTTAACAAGACGATGCAATCATCCAAATCTGCTCTTCCAAGGGCAATATCTTGGGCCAGTGCTTTACATGTTGGGGCACCACAAGCACCGCAATCCAGGTCATCGGGAAGCAGTTCAAATATTTCTTCAATTTTTTCCATGACATTCATGGATTCGATCATGTTTTTGCCTAACATTTCTATGTCTCTGGAAGGAATTTCTTCTGTGAGCATAATATCGTTTTTCATATCGTCAGAAAGGGTTTGTTTTTTTGGAGTTTCATATTTGTCAGATAGATATCGAATACGTCTTCGTGCTATAAATTTATTTTCTACATTTAACGGACCACCAACGCATCCATTAGGACAGCAAGTAATTTCAATAAAATCTACATGCTTAAGCTTACCATTATCTACAGTATCCAATAAATTAATGGCATTTTCAATTCCATCTACCGAGATAAAATTTTTTATCCCTAAAGCTGCAACTTCTCCACTGGATTTTGCCCAACCAATACCTGATGTAGAATTATATATTTTGATGTCTTCATCTACTTCTTCGTCCAAGTGACTTATAATTAAAGGATAAATATTAGAAATAGATAATACACCACTAACATAGGATGATTTTGTTCCTAAAGGACTATTGACGCTGGTAACTTTAGCAGGGCAAGGGCTGATAAAAAATACACCTATATCTTCATCTTTAAGATCGCTATGAGCTTCAAGGATTTCTTTACGTGCAAGCCTAGCCGTTATATCCATAGGAGACTGAAGCGGTAGAAGGTGATCGATTAAATTGGGAAATCGCACTTGTATTAATCTAACGATTGCCGGACAAGCTGAAGAAATTAAAGGCCGTTTCGTCTTTTCATCCAATAATTTTTTTGTAAACTCGGTATATATTTCTGCACCGCGAGCTACTTCATAAATAGCATCAAAACCTA
>JAKSCF010000696.1 GCA_022360735.1 Clostridia bacterium | reverse complement strand
TGCTGCTGCATAAACCAGTTAAATAAACCGATTCCTTTTTTGGTCCTATCCGGACCAATAATGGACATTCGAAAGGTTAAATCTTTAGGATTGTCAATTTCACCTAATATTTTACTTCTATCATATACTGTATTGCCATCTCTAAAGTCATATTCTTTATAATGGCCTTTAGCACCTGAAAACACGCAGTCAGTGCTCAAATGAATGATTCTTGTATCACTGTTCATATATTTTTTTGCAAGCCATTGGGGTAAATAGGCATTTAATAATATGGCGCGGTCCGTATTCTTTTCAGCGTGTTCATTGAGTATGCCAATGCAATTCACAATAACACTTGGACATACAAAGTCTAACCATGCTTCTAACTTTTGAAAATCATTCGCATCAATTTGTTGTGTATTTATGGTATTTTTTATTCTCCTTGACATTCCAAATACATCGTACTCATATTTTTTTAAAAAATTAAAAATAACATGTCCTGCCATACCCGTACAGCCAAGTATAACAACTTTCACTTTTCATCTCTCCCATAGGTTTCATTAAAACGAATATTAATATGCCGGCATCATCCGTCACATTCCGGTTGTTTTTTCCAAACATTTCTGTTGATATAGTCCGTATAACTAAAAATTATTCTGATAACTTTTTTAGATACATTATCGACCTGATAATCTTTCACGGTTTTAATGGATTGCGAATTCTCATGCTGCTTTGTAATCACGTTGATAGATTCAAGTATATTTTTCTTTTTTAAACCTGTCATGATGAGGGTTCCCTCGTCCATTCCTTCGGGGCGTTCGTGTGCTTGCCTAATGGTAATGGCAGGGAATTTTAATAGGGAGGCTTCCTCAGTAACCGTACCGCTATCCGATATAACACAAAAGGCATTTTTTTGAAGCTGAATATAGTCTATAAATCCCAATGGTTTCAACCATCGAATGTTCTCATTACATCTGATGCTCTCTGCATCCAGCTTTTTTTGAGTTCGTGGATGTGTGGACACAATGATTGGTTTTTTATAATGCGCTTCAATTGAATTGACGGCTCCAATCAAATGCTCTAGGTTATCCTTTATGTCAATATTTTCTTCACGATGCATGCTTAAAACAAAATATTCATTTTGCTTTAGGTGTAATCGGGCAAGCACATCGCTTTTATTTATGGCATTTTCATGCTCATTGAGCACTTCTTTCATGCTTGAACCAATTTTTATAATGGTTTCCGGTGGAAGGCCTTCATTGATAAGGTATCTTCGTGCATGATCGGTTAAGGTCAGGTTGACATCACTCAGATGATCGACTATTTTTCTGTTTATTTCTTCGGGCACACGTTGGTCAAAGCATCGGTTACCTGCTTCCATGTGAAATGTTGGTACTTTATTTCTTTTAGATGAAATAACCGATAAGCACGAATTGGTATCACCGTATATTAAAACAGCGTCAGGCTGATATTTTCGGATGACTTCATCAGATTTTATGATCACATTTCCTATAGTCTCTGATGCCGTCTTACCTGCTGCATTTAAAAATTCATCCGGTTTTCGAATATTCAGCTGTGAAAAAAAGATTTCATTGAGCTCATAATCATAATTTTGTCCGGTATGCACCAATATATGATCCGAATACCGGTCCAGCTCTTTAATCACACAGCTCAGCTTTATGATCTCCGGCCGAGTCCCTACTATGGTCATAATTTTCATGATGACTGCCTCTCATAATGCTCTTTTAAGTTCAACCGGTTTTTTATATAATCTAATTTTAACAACATATTTTTTACTTCCTTTACAGATAGCCTTTTTGTATTATGGGAAGTATAAGCAATGGCTTCCGAAACAATATCCCCCTCACCAAAATATTTGTTATAATTTAGATCTCGTGCGTCCACAGGTACCACATAATATTTTTCCATATCCACTGCTTTACTTTTTTCTTCTACGGTCAACAAAGTTTCATATTTTTTTTCACCATGGCGAATGCCGATTATTTTGATTTCATTTTTTGCATTAAAAATTTCCAATAATGCTTTTGCTAAGTCCTCAATAGTAGAAGCCGGTGATTTCTGTACAAAAACTTCTCCACCTTTAGCGTTTTCGAAAGCGAATACTACCAAATCAATGGCTTCATCCAGTGACATCATAAATCTTGTCATCAAAGGGTCTGTGATGGTTATATTTTGACCTGACAGTATTTGTTGTGTAAATAAAGGAATAACCGAGCCTCTGGATGCCATTACATTACCATAACGTGTCACAGCCATAATGGTCTTTTCCTTTTTCATTCTGGATTTAGCCACTACTAATTTTTCCATCATCGCTTTTGATATGCCCATGGCATTGATGGGGTACACGGCTTTGTCCGTACTTAAGCATATTAATCTTTCTACACCATTTGCAATAGCAGCGTCGATAACATTTTCTGCTCCGAGTATATTGGTCTTGACTGCTTCTATAGGATAAAACTCACAGGATGGTACTTGTTTTAATGCTGCCGCGTGGAAAACATAATTCACTTCATTCATGGCTTTATGGATGCAATGATAATCTCTCACATCTCCAAGAATAAATTTAATTTTACTATCCTGGTATTCTTTTCTCATATCATCTTGTTTCTTTTCATCACGACTGAATATCCGTATTTCTTTAATTTTGCTTCTTAAAAATCGTTTTAGGACTTGATTACCAAAAGAACCGGTTCCTCCGGTAATCAGTAAAACTTTATTCTCAAACAATCTATTTGCCCCCAAGTAATTTATTGTAAAAAAAACAATTTGTTTTTGAATTTTCCCGATAAGATATCTTGATACAAAGCTAACGTTTGATCAAAATAATGATTCACATCATAATATTTTTGCGCCAGTTCTCTGCCTGTTTTTCCTCTGTGCAATCGATCTTCTTCATTTATCATCATTCGTTCTACAGCTTCTTTTAAGCCTCTACTATCATATTTATTGACAAGCACGCCGCAGCTTGGAGCAAATGTAATGCCGGGTAACGCAGTTCCATCAAATATGACAACCGGCTTACCGCATGCCATAGCTTCAATTGCCATAAGACCAAATGATTCTGCTACCGATGGCATTAAAAAAAGATCTGTCGCCCCATATATTTCTACCATTTTAGCGTCATCGTGCACCCACCCAACTTCAATGATATTATATTTGTTTTTAAACCCATCAAAGGATCCAATTTCATTAACCGTTAATATTGTAATGGGCTTAGAAGGTTTTAGCATTTCCAGCATTTTACGAATATATTCTGTTCCTTTTGCTCCATTTTCTATGGCTCTAAAAGAAATAACAAAATGGTCTTGAGGGAT
>JAKSCF010000693.1 GCA_022360735.1 Clostridia bacterium | reverse complement strand
TTTCATATGATGTTCCTGCTGGGGCCGGGGTAGTAAAACCAAAAATAATTGGAACAGTTAGAAGCAAAAGAATCATCAAAAAGGTATATTTTTTTATTTTCATATGCTTATAATTATTATTTATTTTCATCGCTTCTCCTATTCTCTCTCCACTCCCTACACCTTGTTGCTACTGTCGGTCGACTCATGTTATAATTGGAATTAATTAGTCGATTCACAGGAATATAATGGAATTATTGTTAAGAGAGTGGTTTATGGATTGTAGTTTACTAAAATTAATTATTAATAAAATTAAAAGACATTATTCTATTTCTTTTGATGGGTATAAACACAATACCATCATAAGAATTACGCTTAGACGTATGTTTGTAAACAATATATCTGAAGTAGAAGATTATATAAAATATATAGACACCAATGAACAAGAGCTAAAAATATTATATCAAAGCTTCCTAATAGGTGTAACGGGTTTTTTTAGGGATGAAAAAGTTTTTAATTATATCAATGAAGTTTTGCTTCCACAAATGGTTAGAAATAACAATCATGACTTACCCATTCGTATATGGATACCCGGATGTTCTACAGGTCAAGAAGTATATTCTTACGCCATATTATTTTTTGAAGCCATGAAACATATGGATAAAAATTTCAATATCAAAATACTTGCAACAGATATCACCCAAAGTGGACTAGAATATGGATCCATTGGCAAATATACGGCTGAAGAAGTTGAAAATGTTCCCAAAGAATATTTAAGTGAATACTTTGAAAAAGTAGACGGCCATTACAAAGTAAAACCGTATATACGAAAAAAAATTGTTTTCATTAAACACGATATCATTAGAGACCTGCCCTTTACAAAAATAGATTTGGTCAGTTGTAGGAATCTAATGATTTATTTAAAAAGTGACATTCAAGCAAAGATTATTCAAAACTTTTATAAATCACTTAATGAGGGAGGTCTATTAATATTAGGTCAAAGCGAAACAACTAACTTCTGTAAAGATTGTTATTTTACGGTTATAGATAATTCATATAAGATTTTCAAGAAATCAGTTTGTAAGGAAAGGAAAATTGAAATGGTTAACAAGCATAATCAGATCAATAAGCCAAATGATTTTTTAGCATCAAAAGAACAGATGCTTCAATTTAGTAAAATAGAAACTCAATCTTCGAAAATATTAGAAAACATTTTAAGTTATTTAATTCAAACTGGTGTTGTCATGGATGAACAGCTATCTATTCTTTATTCCTTTGGAAACATGGAACAATATTATAATACCATAAATGGTAAAGCAACTTTGGACCTTACAAAGCTTGTAAAAGAAAATATTCGATTGGCTGTTATCTCTGGCGTAAAAAAATCCAGTCAAAATGGTACTTCTATTAAATATTCAAAAGTTAAATATACGGATGACAATAAAGATTGTTATGTCGACATCTCCATCACACCTTTATTTATTTCAGAAAATGAAAAATTATTTATTGTTGAGTTTTTATCTTCTTCCAGTCAAAGCCCCGAAAAAGCAGAGCAAGATTTTAATATTAACAATGAATCTAAAGAATATATCCGCTTGTTGGAAAATGAATTGTTTTCCGTCAAAGAAGATTTACAAAGCCTCATTCAAGAGCTGGAAAACAGTAACGAAGAATTAAAAATAAGTAATGAAAAGCTCTTTGCTTCAAATGAAGAGCTTCAAAGTACTAACGAAGAGATTAATACAGCCAATGAAGAGCTCTATTCCATGAATGTAAAATATGAAAAAAAGATTTCTGAGCTTTCCCAAATGACCAATGATTTAAATAATCTTATCTATAGTATTAATGTGGCTACTATTTTCTTAGATTTAGATTTGATCATTAGAAAATACACGCCAAATACCACCAAGCTGTTTAATATTATCCCATATGACCTTGGCAGACCCATTCATCATATCACCAGTGATTTTATCAATTCCAAAGATATGATGCAGTCCATTGATTATGTGTTAAAGACCGGTAAAAGAACTGAGAGAGAAGTTATTTTGAATGATGAACAGGCCTTTTTTGAGAATGTATTCCCTTATAGGAATGAAAATGATGAATTGAGAGGTGTCATTGTTTCCTATTACAATATATCCGAGCTAAAGAAGGCTCAAAAAAATCTGGTTCAAAGTGAAAAACGTTATCGTGAGCTCTTTGAAAATATGAATTCAGCCTTTGCACTTCATGAAATTATATTAGATGAAAGCGGCAGACCCTATGATTATAGATATATAGATGTTAACTCAAAGTTTGAAAAGGTACTGGGCTACAACCGCAGTGATATATTAGGAAAAACCGTTAAAGAGCTATTTCCTCAAATAGAGGAATATGGATAGAGGCATACAGCCGTGTTGCACTTACAGGTGAAAGTCTCAGTATTGAAAACTACACACAACAATTTGATAGACACTATAAGGTTTCTGCCTATTCACCGGCACCGTTTCAATTTGCAACGATTTTTAATGATGTTACCCAACAAGTTCAAACAATGGAAAAAGAAAAGCAAATGAGTCATTTGAAAGAAATGGTTTCCAATGTCAATAAAATTGCCTTTTGGGAAATGGACGCTGTTAATAATGAGCTTAAACCGGATGATCACTGGAAAATATTAATGGGAATTCCAGAAAATAATACTAAGCCTTTCTTGCAATTCTGGATTGATAAAGTGCATCCGGAAGACACTTATGTTGTGGACAGTTTTATTAGATTCTGCAATACCCCTTCTAATAACGAAGAATTTGACTGCAGTTATCGATTATTTAATGAAATAAAGCAGCGATATATTTGGGTACATTGTGTTGGCATTATAACAGAAAGAAATGAAAACGGATATCCAATGTATATAATTGGCCTTGAACAAGATATCACAAAACAAAAGGACGTAGAAAAAACTTTAGAAGAAAGTAAAAAATGGCTGGAAAGAGCACAAAAGACTTCTAAAATCTCTTACTTTAGGTATGACTTTAATACTCAAAAATATATTTATCCTAAAGAGCTTGCTGAACTCTTAGGCTTTAATGATCCGGTGGATTTGGATGTTCTGATGTCTTCTATGATAGAAGAATATAAGGAAGAATTTAATCGAAGGCTCAATAATCTTATAAATAACTATGAAGATTTTGAGTATGATTTTGGCATAGAAATAAATAGTGAAATAAAATATATACATGCCTATGTACATATTGTACGGGATAAAGAAGGGGTTTCAAAAGAAGTTTTCGGTATTATGCAAGATATTACCGAAAGGGTTGAAACGCAAAGCGTCAATGAAATGCTTTCTAAGATGAATCAAAGATTACAAAAGGTTAATAATTTAGCCATAACAGCAGGAAATTTACTGATTTGGAATTTTGACTATGAACTGTTCCCTGACGGAGATGAGTTTTATGTCAGCGAAAATTATGCGGGGATGCTAGGATTAGAAATGGATGAAAAAGGGTTTATTAAGACCTGTGACGATCA
>JAKSCF010000691.1 GCA_022360735.1 Clostridia bacterium | reverse complement strand
TGGAACTGGGTGAAGATGAGCGACCCTATAATATCCACCTTTCAGGTGGGGAACCGACGGTTCGGGACGATTTACCTGAAATAATAAAAATGGGACGTGAAAAGGGTTTTGAATATATTCAAATTAATACAAACGGGCGAAGGCTTGCCTATGACGACCAATATGCAATGATACTTAAAAGGGCGGGTGCTTCTGTTATTTATCTGCAGTTTGACGGTACCAATGACAGAATTTACGAAACATTAAGAGGTGAAGGGCTTTTTGAAATCAAGAAAAAAGCTATAAAAAACTGCAAAAAAGCAAGAATTCCCGTTGTACTTGTGCCTACGATCGTTAAAAATGAAAATTTATATAACATTGGTTCAATGATGGCATTTATGTTGGAAAATCTATCTGTCGTAAAGGGTATCCACTTTCAGCCAGCCAGTTTTTTTGGCAGATACCCTGAAAAAGCATGTTCAGACGGCGGAAAATGGACGGACTTTGAAAATAGAGTGACACTATTTGATGTCATGCATGAGGTGGAAAAGCAGACCAAGGGTAAATTTAAATACGAGGATTTTGCTGCCGGCACTATAGGACATCCTTTGTGCAGCTTTCACGGAACCTATAGAAAACAAAAAGACGGAACCGTGAAGAACCTTGTCAGCCATGAGGCAAAAGCATCGGCAAGCTGTTGCAATGCTGCTTCACCCGTTGATATAATGAAAAAAAACAGGGATTATGTATTAAACAAATGGAACCTGCAGCAAGAATATGATGATACCTGCTGCGAGACCCAGTCTATTGAAGAACACAGTGCTGCAAGCTGTTGCGAATCAGAGATTATGACCTTTGATCAGTTTATTGCTGAAATGAAAAATAGTATGTTTACTGTATCAGGAATGGCCTTTCAGGATATAAGCAATCTGGATGCTCAAAGACTTAAAAGATGCAGGGTTCAAGTTTTATCCCCTGATAACAGACTCATACCTTTTTGTGCGTATAATAGCTTGTACAGAAAATAACGCTTTTTTGATTGAAACATAAACGATTGACTTACTGTAAGGAGAGATAAGAATGAGCAATTTAAAACCGGAAGAATTTAGAATAACTGATCAAGCTTTGGGTATATGGAACCTCAAAAAAGGAGCAGAAGTTCTTGACATAGGCTGCGGACAAGGAGAAACCGTAGAGTATCTTGAAAAAGAATATGGATACAAGGCTCGTGGTATTGACCTTTCAAAAGCAATGATAAAAAGAGGATTAGCCAGAAATCCAAAACTAAACATCCAATACGGAGATGGTGAATTCCTAGATGGATTTCTTTCCTATTCATTTGACGGTGTTATGATGGAAAATGTACTTTCTTTTATTGGATTACCGGATGAGGCCCTTCATGAGGCATACTGTGTGCTTAAAAAAGGGGGCAAATTGTTTATCAGTGATTTATTTATAAAGGACCCTGATACTGAGCTTTTGAAGGCAGTGGAAATAGAAGCCCAAAAACAACAAAGCATGCCTCATCCCGAAGATGGATGCGGGTCAGAGCATGGTGAAGAAGAATGCGGATGCGGTGAGCATACTGAAGAATGTGGAGAGGTTTCCGACTGTGATGACTGTTCTGATTGTGGGGGCTGCGGCGAAGGCGAATCCGAAAGTGAGCGTGCAGAAGAGCATCGATATAGAGCAGTAAATTTTAGAAGCAATGGCAGATTTCTAATACCACCTCTACTAAAACAGCTTAAAGAAATAGGATACACCAATATAGCATGGGAAGACTGCTCTGTAGAGCTTGATGATGTTGTTGCAAAGAGGATGAGAGAGGATACTTCAGAAGGACGCTTATGTAGGGAAATGCTTAATCCAAATCATAAGTATAAGACTGGATACTTTATGTTGACGGCGAAGAAACCACTATAGACATACGTCTATGACAATAAGTTTACCATAATTTTTGATTTGTAAACCATTTACTGGATACCCTAAATTATAAATGTGAAACTTAAGACTTTTGGTTAGGAGAAAGAGCTTTGGACAAAATTAAATGTTATGAAAATCCACTATTTGAAAACTTCACTGGGGATACGATTCGACCTGGAGGATTTGAGCTTACTAGAGCAGCTATCCATTTTTGTCAGTTTGATCAGGGTGCTTGTCTATTAGATATTGGATGCGGAAAGGGCGCAACCGTAGAATATATGGAAAAACAATATCATTATCTTGCTGTGGGAATAGATGCATCTGAAAAATTAATCTATGAAGGCTTAAAGAGAAACCCCAGCTTAAACCTATTAGTTGGGAATAGTGAAAAGCTTCCTTTGAATGAAACAACAATGGATGGGGTCATAGCTGAGTGCAGTTTTTCTCTTATGCAAGATAAAAAAGCTGTATTAAATGAGATTAAAAGAGTATTAAAACCAAATGGTAAATTTATTATCAGTGATATGTATTTTAGAAATAACGAAGCTAAACAGTTTTCACAAGATATTTTAATAGAAACTTGTATTTTAAATGCTTTCGTAGTCAAGGAATTGAAGGAATTTCTTATTAGAAATGGGTTTAAAGTAATCCTATTTGAAGACTATACCCATCGGTTGCAAGAATTAATGGCTGAAATCATTATGGAATATGGATCTCTAAATTATTTCTGGGAGAAGATTACTGACAAATCCATAGATTGTGATAAAATGAGTTGCTCCATGGGGGATGTAAAACTAGGATATTTTCTATGTATCGCAGAATTAGTAAGTTGATGTGGTAATATAGCAATATATAGAGTGCTGCTTGCCAGATCATATGGGAGGTGGTTGGATTGATTGAGAAAACACCGCTTGAAGATTGGATTAGAAAAAGGATTGGCTTAAAATCAGATATCCTAAATAGGGAGCGATTAGAGACATATCAGTTTAATGCATGGTTAGAGAATATAGCTTATGTAAAAAATAATGGTTCATTTTATAAGAATCTACTCTCTCATGTAGAACCTGATGATATTCAATCCCTTAAGGATATTCAAAAGATTCCTTTTACGACCTCAGAGGATGTAAAAAAACATAATACAAGAATGGTATGTGTGTCACAAAAAGAGATTAATAGAATTGTAACATTAGATACATCCGGTACCACCGATTTACCAAAAAGAATTTACTTTACGGTAGAAGACCAAGCATTAACTACAGATTTTTTCCACATTGGCATGTCCACTTTTACAAATCCGGGAGAAAAAGTACTCGTATTGCTTCCCGGTGTCAGGCCGGGCAGCATTGGAGATTTATTGCAAACCGCTTTAAAAAGAATGAATGTAGAAGCCATGGTGTATGGTGTAGTAGATGATGGAGAAAAGGTAGAGCAAATTATATTAAATGAAGAGATTAATGGTATTGTCGGCATACCTCAGCAGGTATTTGCATTGTCTAAATTAACCAATTCCAAAAAAATAAAAGACCAAGGGCAATTAAAACATATTTTGTTGAGTACAGATTATGTCTCCCATGCGGTTGTAAAAAAGATAAAAGAAAACTGGGGCTGTGAAGTCTATGACCATTATGGCATGACGGAGATGGGCCTTGGCGGGGGTGTGTGTTCGTGCTCCGGACGATGTGGTTGGGTGGGGTTTGAACCGGACGCTGATGCGTCCGGCTACCATCGTTCACCCTTCGGGCGTTTTTGGTTGGGTTTGGTTTTGCT
>JAKSCF010000301.1 GCA_022360735.1 Clostridia bacterium | reverse complement strand
TTGACATTCTTCTTTTCATGCTTGTACATCCCCCTTTATATAGAACGCCTCGAATTTGTATTTCCTTTCAATTATACTATATGGATATAATAAAATAAACAAGTATTTGCCAGATATTTTCTTTTTTTTTGTTATTTTTAGAAAGAAATTAGAATTTAGTCTAACAGTGCCTCGAAAACTATTTTGGGTCAGGAGTGCATAATATGTTTGAGGCGTATGCGAGTTGTTCCAGCAAAAAGATGGCTTCCTAATCAAGTTAAGAAGCCCTTGGAAATGTAACGGAAATTTGAATTAGAGCACCATTGTTTGCCACAATGAGTGTTCTTTTTGATACTTGCAATTTCTATTTGCAATAATAATACCAGTTTAGACCAATACTAAAGCATTGATTTTATTATGTTTTTGTTGATTGGTTTTTTATTTGGTGCAATATCGAACAGTTAAAGTGAGCGATTTTGATACAACTGTTCAAAATCGCTCAAAAGCTTCATTTTTCAACCTTTATTTAAAAATAATTAAAGGAAATGCTATGAAAATATAGAATATTGGAGTAGTATTGAAATGGTATTATAATTATTAGTTTCGGGTGTATGCCATACGCCCCTATTGTTTGATTTTATAAAAATAAGGAATGGTGTTATGAAAGAAGAAATCTTAATTATGGGACTTCCTTTGGATACTTTCATCATAGTAGGTGGTTTGTTTGTTTTTGCCGTTTGTCTTCCTACCATTATAGCCCTAATATTAAACAAAAAGGAGAAAGACAATGAATAGAGTCATCATTTATATGCTGTACTTTACTTTTTACACCATCATTCTTTTATTGCTAGGTAAAAACGGCATGAAAAAAACCAACAACATTAAAGACTTCTGCGTGGCGGGTAACAGCCTTGGACTTTTGCCCAGTGTTTGTACTTTTACGGTTACATGGTTTAGTGCGGTATCCATGCAAAGCGTAACCGGTTCTGTTTATGCTTTTGGTTATTCGACAATCTTATACTCTGTGGTTGGATGGTTATTAGGTGCTTCTTGCTTAGTCTTTATCGCTTATAAAATCAAAGCCTATGATATTGTCACCATTCCGGAATATTTTAGATTACGCTATAATAGCAAGTACTATCAAGCTTTAACCGGTTTGACGATTTTTATATGTTACATCTTGTATATTATTATTCAAATCAAAGGTTTTGGCATTGTGGTATCTGAGCTATTAGATATTGATTACAGCATTGCTATTTTTTTAATATATCTATTTGTGGTTTATACAAGCTTTGGCGGGTTGTTTTCTGTTTCCAAAACAGATGAGCTTAACTTTATGCTAGTAGCAATCGGTATTTTGATTACCGCTGTATATATTGTTAAGGATATTGGGAGCATTACCTTGATGCACGAACGGGCTGCTGTTATAGAATCTTTGCCCAAATTTCAGCCCTCTATCACTAAAGGTGCACTCTTGGACCCCTCTGCTAATCATCTGTTTAGTCCATTAATGATTATGACAACCAGCCTTGCATGGGGTTTGGGCACTGCTGCAAACCCTCAGTATATTATTCGTATATCCTCTGCTAAAAGTAAAAAAACAGGTATACAGATGATATGCATTTCTGCCTTTGCTTTAGGCCTGCTGTATCTAGGTTTAATCATTATTGGTATCGGCTCAAGAGTTTTAGAACCCTCCATCAGTTCTATTCATTCCGTTGACCAAGTACTACCGTACATTATTGACAGCCGGATCTACTCCAAGGTAAGTGGTTTTATTTTTATCAGTATTATGGCAGCAGCC
>JAKSCF010000689.1 GCA_022360735.1 Clostridia bacterium | reverse complement strand
GGTGAGGATGTTCATATTCCAGGACGATGGGCAGGTTTTCCTTCACATCACCACTGCCAGCCGGAGATTTACTTCTATAAATTCTGGCCGGAAGATGGATTCGGGCTGCTGCGTCACGGAGATGATGCCATTTTACTGGAGCAAAACGATACAGTAAAAATTATGCCCAATTATGTGCATCCCCAGGTAGCTGCTCCCGGTTATGCTATGTACTTTCTGTGGATGATTCGTCACCTTCCGGGAGATCCATATATCAAACCAACCTTTGAAGAAAAATATCTTTGGACCGAAGAAGCGGATGCCAAATATTGGCCGGAGAATATATAAGGGGGAATTGGGCAACAACTGGGAATCTAAGAAAGGATGGAGGAAGATGAAAAAGACATTGCACACAAAAACCATTTATCGCAGCAATTTGATTTCTGATATCCGTATTGCAAAAGAAGCCGGATATGAAGCGGTGGAGATGGTAGGCACTAAGATTATGAACTTTCTTGAGGCTGGTTATACTTCTGATGATGCTAAGCAACTGCTGGACCATTATGAAATGAAAATGGTGAGTATTGTGGATATCGCCCATGTGGAAAGAACTGAGAAAGAGGAAGTAGAGCGTTTAAGAAAAGAAGCGAAAATCTTCTCTAAGTTTGCAGAAGATGTTGGGTGCCAACACATTCAGCTGGTACCTCTTTGCGCCCATGAAGGAAAATCTTGGCAAGAAGTAAAACGTCTTACAGCAAGCAGTGTTAATCAGATTCTGGATATTGGAAAGCCTCATGGCATTCAATTCCAATTGGAGCCGGTAGCTTGGTCACCCATTCATTCTCTTTCTCAGAGTCTGGATTTTATTGATTATACCGGTAGAGACAATTTAGGGATGGTCATAGATTTTTGGCACCTTTGGTACGGAAATGAGACAAAACCTGAAGAAGTGGCAGAACTGGATAAGAACATGATTTGTAACATTCACTTCTGTGATGGAAACCGTAATTCCAAAGGCACTATCTGTGATGAGGAGATTTTACGCGGTGTATATGCAGGTGAAGGTGCCATCTGTATGCAGGAATGGATTGATGCTGTCAAAGCTACAGGATATGATGGTTACTGGTCTTATGAACTGGTGAGCAGAAAGCACTGGGAGGCAGATACTAAAGAAGTTGCCGAAACGACCAGCAAAATTATGGATAAGTATCTGAAATAGGAGGCAGCTATGTTCAACGAAGAACTACATTATGACATTTTAAAATGATATCAATGGCTTTAAACATTAGTTGAATGCCCTTTCTGTGGTACCGAAAATGATTTAAATTTCCAATCAAGAAAGTGTCTGTTAAAGGATGATAAAACATGAAAGAGCCTATTGAACCAATATTACCCCAAGCATTATACCTTGAGGGTAAAATGAATGGAATAGTTTTGAAACTCATCAATCCATAGCCATAATTAATGCCCACAAACGATAAGTTGAAGAATCCTGCCCAATCTTTCATTTTCTCAAAAGTATCTTTACCGATAATTTCGTGTTTTTTCAAGGCGTTCATGAATTTTAATAAATCCTCTGCCGGAGCAACAATACCTCCACCTGCATAATCGCTTTTTAGAATGTTTAAATCTTTTGCATGAGTATTCATTATATAGACATCAGCTGCTGGATAGCTATTTTGTTTCAAGGATCCTAAATGCGTTACCATGTAGGAATAATGCATATCCAGAGGATTGAAAATATAGTATTCCAATACTTCATGCAAAGGCATACCAGTAATTTTTTCTAATATTAAGCCCAAGATATGATAGCCTGTATCGCTGTAATGAAAACCTCTACCTGGAGGAAAATGAGACTTTAAATGTTTCTTTGACCAATGAATAATATCCTGGGGTGACCAAGATCGACTGGGTTGCTCAACAATCATTTCCAGCATGGACTTACCTTGTTTAGGTTGATCTTCAAAATAATCGCTTAATCCAGAAGTATGATTTAATAAATGTTTAATCTTTATACGCTCTGTATAATCTATTCCTTTATAAATGTGTAAACTATCTAATAGATCGTGTTCTAAATATTGAGTGATAAAATCATCATAAGCTATTTTTTTCTTTTCAAATAAGATACCTGTAAGTACGGATATAAAGAGCTTGCCAATGCTAGCAATATAGTAAGGCTGTTGGGGATCAGCAGGAATACTGCCTGTGATGCCTTGTGCCATATTCAGGTGAATCCCATACTTTTCCGAATGGATTAGCATAAATGCATTTTGTATTTTAGGATCTTTTTGGACCACGCTTCTAAAGTGTTTCTCCAGTAATTTTTCAACCGCTTCTTTTTTCATATATATATGCCTCCACGTTTACATTTTAAGTTTTTT
>JAKSCF010000432.1 GCA_022360735.1 Clostridia bacterium | reverse complement strand
TCCCCTTCGATGGATAAATGAGGTTCTCTGGTAGAATAGAAGCTTCCTTCTACAGAGTACGCCGCATCATCGATTAATTCGGGAACCTGATCCGCTTCACCTTTACGCAAAGGCTGCATACTGTAAATGTTATCCATAGACGGATGGATTCTCATGGCATCCGGCATAACGGCATCCAGATAATTCATATATTCCGGAAGCTGCTCAATTTGAACCTTAACTTTTTCAGCAGCTGCATGGGCATGTTCTTTTGTGTCGGCAGCTACCATAGCTACAACGTTCCCCCAGCTAATAATCTTTTCATCTTGTAATAACTTATGCACCTGATCATATACGACGGTTCTAGGTGAAAATTGATATGCCATAAGACGGTTGGCACTTTCTATGTCTTTTGCAGTGATGACTTTTACTACGCCCGGCATTTTTTCAGCTTCGCTGTAATCGATGTTGATTATTTTAGCGTGGTTCGTAATTCTAGGCATTACAAGAGCAACTTTTAGAGTCTCTGCAGGCATTTTTAATTCTATGTCATCACCGTAGTCACACACACCACAGGCCTTAGCCATAGCATTTGGGCGAACAATGGGTTTGCCATAGTAATTACCAACATCCTTGGTATAATCGTAAGTGATGTCGGCTAGAGTTTTTTCACCGCGCATGATAGCAGCAGCTTCCATAACAGCATCTACAATCTGTTTGTAGCCTGTACATCGGCAAACATTTCTATGCTTTTGGAACCAATCACGGACATCTTCTCGAGTAGGTTTTGGATTTTCCTGCAAAAGCGCATACGCAGATACCACAAATCCAGGTACACAGAATCCACACTGTACAGCCCCAAGATGAACCCACGCATATTGAAGCGGATGGGGATTTAAAACCGTGCCGATACCTTCAATAGTCAACACTGAGCTAAATTCTTTGACAGTTCTTATTTTTTTTGTACAGGAACGAATCACTTTTCCGTCCAAAATGACAGAGCAGGCACCGCATACACCTGTCCCGCATCCAATTTTTGTACCGGTCAACCCCAGTCGGCGCAGTACGGCAGCCAAAGTATCCTTTTGGGGATCACATATGAACATACGGTCAGCACCATTAATGTTAAGTGTCATTTTCCTTAATTTCATAAACAGCCTCCATTATAAATTACTTAAAAATTATTTAAAACAACAAAAGCCAATAAAGCTTATTGTTGTTCAAACAGCATGCATAGATTATCTTTAGGCGGATGCACAGCCGGCAATTTTAACCATTACATAATCCAACCGTTTTCAAGCATAGTCTTCCAGCAGCTCAATTACTTTTTCATATGTTTTACTGACAATAACAGGGCATTTTTCCACTTTACTCAAAGGGTCGTTTCCGAGAATATCTTTGCAGTCGCAAAACTCAAAATTTTCTTCAAACCACTCCACCAATAAGGGTATCATCTCCTCTGAGGCTTTATCAGGTTCAAAAAAAGAGAGCAAGCATGCCCCTCCTGATAATGCTCCGCACAGCAGACCACTATATAAACCGCCGCACAATCCTTTCATGGCATTTATTAAATCAGGATTTTCAGACCCTTTCTCATCAAGGCCCAGTTGCAGCAAAATCTGAGAACAGCAATATCCCTTCAGTCTGTACTCAAATAATTTATCAACATAGTCTTCCATTACTAAATCCTCCACCCTTTAAATCGGTATCATATGCAAAAAAACTGATCCTTAAAAAGAATCAGTTTTTACACAACAAAACTAAAGCTGTATATACTTCTCCTTTCCAAGCGGGAGGCCTATTCGTTTCCAAATAAACCCTAACGTCTTGCTTCCATAGTTTTTAAGTATTCCTGACCACAGGAAAAACAAGCTCGGAGTGATATGGCTATAAAAAATTTGCTCTAAATATTTATAATGTATAATTTGAATATATTTTTCATATCATACAAGTCTAACCAAAGCAAAATATATGCCAATTCATAATATGTTGTAATTTCAACATTTTATTGCTTTTCCATCCTAAGAACTCGATAAAAAGTATCAAATTTGAAACAAATCTGCTTATTTTATTTTAAATTTGATACTAAAGCTGTTTATTTATCTTCTAATGTAAATTCCACTTTCTTTATTCTGCTTTCAACAAAATCCTCAGGAATGAAGACCTGTCCACATGCCACACATCGTAATACTTGAGCTTGGAATGAATGATTTAGATAGCTGAAATGGGCATTCATTTTTTTGAGTTCAGCCTGACATTTATCACACATCAACATCTGTTCTTTTTCCATTCCAAACCACCTCCAAATCAATCTCCATTCTATGAGAATAAGCATTTACAAGTTCAAATCCATCTTCTTTAGGACGATATTCTACCCAATATGTCACATTTCCAATTTTTTTATATCCGGAATAATGACCGGTCCCCACGTGGCGAATTCTTTTTTTGGTTTTATTGCAGTGTAGGATGACTTCTTTAATATCGCTTTCTAAGATGCGCTCTGAATCAAGTTTTGCTCTGATTTCAGGTGACATCATCAGATTGATTTCATCCTCTATTGATTGATTCTCCAACTTCAGCTCATCTCCCCAGTATTTTTTTAATAAGGTATTTTTTAAATAGAATCTGTTTTCATGACGTTCTGTTACTGTGGCAGGTTTGGAATCATGATCTTGTACACCAAACAAGATATCTAGAATATGAAGAACAGACTTCCCTTCCGAAGCAAAAATATCTCTGCAGTTAATGCAATAAGTGATATACGGATTGTTGCTTTTATCCATTCTTTTTTTTACAACTGTTTCTGCAAATTCAGGATTAGCAATGGAGACCTGCCCTCCAAAGCTACAGCACCTTGGATAATCCTCATACACCGGTTCATTTCTATATCCGGATTGTTCCGAAAGCAATTTTATATGACTGCGAAGCTGTGGCTCATAACGGCTGCTGCAGGGATCAAAAATTGAGTAAATTTGCTCTTCTGCATTTTTTTTCGCTGTGATTCCAAGCTCAGTTATGATGTCATAAATAAATAGAACCGGTAAATCCGGTAGGAATTCATCGAATTTTTGTTTACAAGTTGGACAAGCCAAAACAATCTTAGGTGAGCCCAAATCTCTCCAATGATTTCTTATTTTCTCAATGACCACTTTATGCTTTTCCTCATCCCCTGCCCACTGGGCTGGTGCTCCGCAGCAGTGAAGGATTAAAGCGGTACTGGGATCATATTTCAAAAGATATTCGTAAGTCTTAAGCACATATTGAGGATCTGAAGCACCAAGTTGACATCCGGGGAAAAAAGCATAACGACTTTTCGAAAAACCCTTTGGTACTTTTGCAATTGCTGCCCTTTCACTATTGGCAGCGTCCATGTCTCTCAGCCAAAAATCATGAAATGCCCAAGGTTGTTTTCCCTGCCTGTGAAGGCTTCTCCTGCTCTCCATAATCATGCCGTCCAAATCAATCCCCATAGGGCAAGTTGCCTTAAAAATACCATCCATCATATTGGAATTGATCAGCCTTTTTGCGATTGCAGCCTTGAGGTCTGCCTCTCCAGGCAAGATTGTAGCCATTACCTCATCCTTGACCCTTATAGGCCATTTATTATAGAATTCGATTAAATCCGAATAATTTCGGCAGGCGTCACATTGACATCGCAAGCAGCGATTGGACTCGGCCTCTGCTTCTTCTTTACTGTAGGCTTCATGGTTTTCAGGAATAACAGGTTTTGAATACATCAACTTTGCAGGATCCAGTTCCATCTTTGTTGAGCGGCTGTCTTCATAGGGCAGCACAACCCCTGTTCTCAAATACCTTTCTATAGCCGCCGCATTATTCAGCCCGTCAGCAATAGCTTCTATGGTATCCTTTCCCAAGATGGATCCTCCGAGAAAAACTGCGGTTTTCTCATTCAACAGTTTTG
>JAKSCF010000453.1 GCA_022360735.1 Clostridia bacterium | reverse complement strand
TGTAGTATTTCCATATCAGAACCAAATCCTAAAGCTCTAAGCAATGCAGTAGCAGGCTGTTTTCTTGTTCTATCCACTCTCACAGAAACAATTTCATTTGAATCTGTTTCATATTCAAGCCATGCACCTCTATTTGGAATAATGGTTGTTGAAAAAAGCTTTCTTCCTGTTTTATCAATTTCCATATCATAATATGGTCCAGGAGAACGTACCAATTGGGTTACAATAACTCTCTCTGCACCATTATATATAAAAGTTCCTTTTTCTGTCATGAGTGGAAAATCACCCATGAAAACTTCTTGTTCTTTAACTTCGCCGGTTTCCTTGTTGATCAATCTTACTTTAACTTTTAAAGGTGCCGCGTATGTAACGTCTCTTTCCTTACATTCTTCCACGTCATATTTGGGATTTTCATCAATAGAGTAGTCGATAAATTCGAGAATCAAATTACCAGCATAGTCTCTAATTGGAGAAATATCCTCAAAAACTTCTCGTAGTCCTTCTTCTAAGAACCACTCATAAGAATCTCTTTGGATTTGTATAAGACTTGGCATAGGCGCTACTTCGTTAATTTTCGAATAGCTCATTCGTGTCTTTTTACCTGTTTTAATAGGATGTGGCATGCTTATCACTCCTTGCAGAAATTTATGTTATTCCAAAAAGTTGCATCATTTATTACTATTAACATTTTTTTACTATTTCATACTTTCTTAATTCTCTATATGTGTATGGCAATTTAACATAATATCATAAGCCATGATATGTGTCAACAATAAATATTTAAAATTGTATTCTTTCTCTTTTTGGAAATAAGTGAACGGTTTAAAGATCTCAGATAGAGACCATAGAAGAGGATAAGAACCCCCCCTAGCCGGTATCCTGTATAGGAACGCAGCTAACCTCTAACCCCTAATACAATAAAACTGAAACGGGTCAAGATTATTGACCCGTTTATACATTATTCTTTGAACTATTTTACTTCTACTGTAGCGCCAACTTCTTCAAGTTTAGCTTTGAGCTCTTCGGCTTCGGCTTTTTCAATGCCTTCTTTTACATTGCCGGGTGCGCCATCTACCAATCCTTTAGCTTCTTTTAGTCCAAGGCCTGTGATTTCTCTTACCACTTTGATTACTTTAATCTTTTGTGCTCCTGCTCCTGTTAACACAACATCAAACTCAGTTTTTTCTTCAGCAGCTTCGCCACCGGCACCAGCAGCACCTGCAACTGCAACCGGAGCTGCAGCAGATACTCCAAATTCTTCCTCACATGCACTTACCAGTTCACTTAATTCTAAAACTGTCATACCTTTTATAGCTTCAATAATTTGATCTTTAGTCATTATAAACACCTCCATATGTTATTCTTCGTTATTTGTATTTTCTTCTTCTTTTGGTTCTTCAGAAACAGCTTCTGCTGCTTCAGCATTATTATTTAAACAATCTGGGTTATCAACAATTGCTTGAAGCATATATGCAAAGTTGGATAAAGGCGCTTTCATGCTTCCCAAAAGTTTCGCAATTAATTCTTCTTTAGATGGCAGCATTGCAACTTCTTTTATTTTTTCTTCATCATAGAAAGTACCTTCTATGACACCAGCTTTAAATTGCATTTTTTTAGTTTCTTTCATGAAACCATTTAACACTCTTGCTGGTGCAACTGCATCATCATATCCAAAAGCAAATGCACTAGGACCTGCTAACACATCACTCATTCCTTCGAATTCTGTGCCCTTGATCGCTAAATCCATCATTGTATTTTTATATATTTTGTATTCTACATTTGCTTCTCTCATCATGCTTCTTAGTTTGTTGACTTCCTCAACTGTAAGACCACGATAATCTACAACCACAGCAGATTGAGCATTTTCAAGTTTGCTTTTTATTTCTTCTACAACTGCTTTTTTAGCTTCTTGGTTTGCAGACATTTTTCCACCTCCTCTGTAAGTTATATAAACCAGACAATAAATAAAGCCTTCTCCACCGTAGACAGAGAAAGGCCTATTTTTTATATAGTACCTCGGCAGGCTATTTAAACTATTCAGTCCCTGCTGTCTACGGTTATTATTCAAAATTATTTAATGATTATTAAGCTAAAACTTTAAGTGGATTAATTTTAATCCCAGGGCCCATAGTGCTTGAAACAGCAACGCTTCTTAAATATTGACCCTTGGCAGCAGCCGGTTTTGCTTTTACAATAGCTTCCATCAATGCAGTAAAGTTTTCAGTCAATTTCTCTTTTCCAAAGGAAATTTTACCTATGGATACGTGAATAATGTTGGTTTTGTCTAAACGATATTCAACTTTACCTGCTTTAATCTCATTGATAGCTCTTTCTATTTCAAAAGTAACGGTGCCGGATTTTGGATTAGGCATTAATCCTTTTGGACCTAATATTCTACCCAGTCTACCTACAACACCCATCATGTCAGGGGTTGCAACCACTACATCAAAATCAAACCAGTTTTCGGTCTGAATTTTTTTAGCCAGCTCTTCGCCGCCTACATAGTCAGCGCCAGCTTCAGTCGCTTCTTTTTCTTTATCGCCTTTAGCAAATACTAATACTTTTTTACTTTTTCCTGTTCCGTGTGGTAGAACAATAGCGCCTCTTACTTGTTGATCCGCATGTCTTGAATCGACTCCAAGCTTAATATGGGCTTCTACAGTTTCATCAAACTTGGCTTTCGCTGATTTTAAAGTTAATTCGAACGCTTCTTCTACTTCATATAAATTTGTTTTATCCATAAGCTTTGCGCTGTCTTGATAATTTTTACCTCTTTTAGGCATCTTTCTTTACCTCCTTTGTGGTATTAACGGCCCCGCCTCCCACTACTGGGTCATTAGTCTTGAACGACAATACCCATGCTTCTTGCAGTACCTTTTATCATATTCACTGCACTGTCAAGATTTGCGGCATTTAAGTCAGGCATTTTAATTTGTGCAATTTCTTTTACCTGATCCAAAGTAATTGTAGCAACTTTATTGATATTAGGTTCACCTGAAGCTTTATCCAATTTAGCTGCCTTTTTCAACAGTACTGCTGCAGGTGGTGTCTTTGTTACAAAAGTAAAGGACCTATCAGTATAAACTGTTATCACTACAGGTATCAACATACCCGCTTGATCAGCTGTTTTGGCATTAAACTGCTTACAAAACTCCATAATGTTAACACTTTTTTGTCCTAGAGCCGGACCTACCGGTGGTGCAGGCGTAGCATTTCCTGCAGGTATTTGCAATTTAATGTATCCGTCAATTTTTTTAGCCATATTTCCACCTCCTTTTATGACCTAACAGCAATTTTAATTGCGTCGTAGGTCAAACGCAATGAGACAGAAATCGTTGAAGCCCTATCCGTAATCTTCGATTACGTAGAAGGTCTCATACAGAAACTTTCTAATCTTTGATTAGTGAAAGTTTTTCAGTTGATTTCGTCTTCGAAACTGCGTAGCCTCTACCAATACAATTACCGTTAAGGTTGGTATATATATTATTTAATGTCTGGTTTCTCTTATAGTTTATCTACTTGCCCAAATTCAAGCTCTACAGGGGTTTCTCGTCCAAACATAGAAATTAAAACTTTTAAAGTCTGCTTTTCTGTGTTGATTTCTTCAATGGTTCCCATAAAACTCTCAAATGGACCCGAAATAACTTTTACATTATCTCCAGGTTCTACATCTAAATCAACATATACTGTATCAATACCCATCTTTCTGACTTCGTCATCTGACAGGGGAACTGGTTTTGAACCAGGGCCTACAAATCCTGTTACGCCTTGTGTATTACGCACGACATACCATGATTCATCATTCATGTGCATTTTTACCACAACATAGCCGGGAAACATTTTCTTGGTCTTAATCTTTCGTTGACCGTTTTTAACTTCTATTCGATCTTCCGTAGGTACAGCAATATCTAATATAATATCTTGCATACCTCTGTTTTCTACAATTTTATCCAGATTTGCTTTTACTTTGTTTTCATGTCCCGAATATGTATGTACAACATACCACTTTGCGTTTTCAGACATTTTAAGGAGTAGAATCGAGTTCCACTCTTCCCTCCTTTACGATTATAATTTAATATTTAATACTGCTTGTAACGCACCATTAAATATAGAATCCAATACCCATATACCTAATGAAAATAGTGCACAAGTAAAAAGCACTATACCTGTATAGGATACAAGTTCAGATCTTGTTGGCCATATTACCTTTTTCATTTCTGACTTTACGTTTTTGAAAAACTTTACCGATTTGCCTTGTGAACCGGCTAATTTACTCATATTATCACTTCCTTAGTAATAATTATTTGGTCTCCTTGTGGAGCGTATGTTTCTTACAGAATTTACAGTACTTTTGCATTTCTATTCTGTCAGGGTCATTTTTCTTGTTCTTTGTCGTGTTATAATTTCTCTGTTTGCAATCAGTGCAAGCTAAAGTTACTTTTACTCGCATATCTTACACCTCCTAAATAATATATAAAATGACACACTATTACTACTATATCATTTGATTTTAAGGGTACTTGTATAAGCTATCACAATTTTTATTTTATGTCAATAAAAAATTCTCAGATTATGAAAGAAGCCGGGATAACCCGGCTTTAGCTTTTTATTATATCATTCCCATTGGTATATGAACTATTCAATAATCTCAGCAACAACACCGGAAGCTACAGTTCTTCCACCTTCTCTAATAGCAAATCGTTGTCCTTCTTCAATTGCTATCGGATTGATGAGTTCGATTTCCATTTGGATGTTGTCTCCAGGCATAC
>JAKSCF010000358.1 GCA_022360735.1 Clostridia bacterium | reverse complement strand
TTTCGTCTTCTCCACTGCCTAATTGCGTCTTCGAGACGGCGAGTTGCCCTAACACGAAATCTTTAATTATAAAGTAATAATTTACTTGGAGGAAGATAATGCTAAATTATATTAAGGGGAAAGTAACCGGTATTTTGGAAAATGGTATTGTATTGGAGAACAATGGAATAGGATATCAAATTTTTGTACCTCAGCTTTCGATACACCGTATTATGGAAAATCGAGAAGAACTATTGATATATACAGAGATGATCCTTCGAGAAGACAGTATCAGCCTTTATGGTTTTGTAAATAGAGAAGATATAGGCATATTTAAGAAGTTGATGACGGTTAATGGCGTTGGTGCAAAAGCTGCTTTGTCCATTATGTCCACATTTCCTACCGCTGAACTTCAAAAAATAATAGCATTTGAGGACGACCGTTCTTTAGTAAAAGCACCTGGAATAGGAAAGAAAACAGCTCAAAGAATCGTTTTGGAGCTTAAGGATAAATTAGGGGATATTGCAGATTATGACCAAAATCCTATGACAGGAACAGAAAAAGGCATTAAAGAGGAAACCATTGAAGCTTTGGTAAGCTTAGGTTACTCAAGAAGTGAAGCACTTGACGGCATCCGACAAGTATCCAAAGAAATAAGCAGTGTAGAAGATATGATAAAGTATGCATTAATAGCTCTCAGCAAGCAATAATATGTTAAGGAGTGGAAATATGGAGGGTGAAGAAAGAATTCTGACTACAGAAGCTATGATAAATGAGCAAGATGTTGAAGCAGGTTTAAGACCTAAATTACTAAATGAATATATCGGTCAAAAAAATGTAGCGGAGAATTTAAAAATATTTATTGATGCAGCGCGTATGCGGGATGAGGCTTTGGATCATGTATTGCTCTATGGTCCTCCTGGGCTGGGTAAAACAACCTTAGCTTGTATCATTGCCAATGAAATGGGTGTAAAAATAAAAGTTACATCCGGACCTGCAATAGAGCGATCCGGTGATTTAGCTGCAATTTTAACAAACCTTGAAGAGAATGATGTCTTGTTTATTGATGAGATACATCGGCTGAATCGTTCCGTTGAGGAAATATTATATTCAGCA
>JAKSCF010000688.1 GCA_022360735.1 Clostridia bacterium | reverse complement strand
TGTCCCTTTCAAAAATACCGCTGAAAGTGCAAAATATATCAGTGAATTAAAAGATATTCACAGCGGTTCTATATGCAGTCGTAAAGCGGCAGCAAATTACGGCCTTAAAATATTAGCTGAAAATATCAATTATAATTATAAAAACTATACTCGATTTGCTATTCTAAGTAAAAATGCTGAAATAAAACCTGAGTGTAATAAAATCAGCATTGTTATTACTGTCCCTCATACTCCAGGCTCTCTCTATAAGGCCCTTCGGTATTTTGAAGAAAACAATCTCAACCTTACTAAAATTGAATCCAGACCACTAATAGATAAACCCTGGCAATATTATTTTTATTTAGATTTTGAAGGGAATCTTAATGATTCAATTGCCCAAAAAGCATTAAGTCAAGTTAAAAATAGCAGTTCTTATTTTAAAATTTTTGGAAATTATTGCTCTCATGATGTAAAATAATTGCTTGGGCGGCTCACCGTGGCCGCCCAAGCATTTAAATAATTTCATAAAGGAGGATCAACAATGAGTGCTTTATATGGATTGATCGGAAAAACACTGTCTTATAGTTTTTCTCCCACTATCAATAATAAAATTCTAAAAGCATTACAAATTGATGGTGATTATCACCTATATGAAACAAACCCTGACGGTCTTGCTTCATTAATTTTAGAATTAAAACACCTTAAGGTTAAAGGTACCAATGTTACCATGCCTTATAAGGTAGAAATTATGAAATACCTGGATTCAGTGTCAAGCAAAGCCACCTCCATAGGTTCTGTTAATACCATTGTTTTTGACAAAGATAACATTCATGGCGATAATACAGATTATGACGGCTTTAAAATGACCATGGATCATGCCGATATTCCCATAAAAAATAAAACCGCTGTGGTTCTTGGTACAGGTGGCGCTGCAAAATCTACCATTCATTGCTTAATGGATTTTGGTGCTAAAGATATTATGGTGGTAAGCCGTAATCCGTCCAATGTAAAAAAAATCACTGAAAATCTTAAAGTCATTACATATGAAGCATTAACCCATACCCCTAAAGACATCATCATTAACTGTACGCCTTGCGGTATGGACCCAAATATTGATCAGTCCCCCCTCACCGTCAAGCAAATAGACGGCGCAGAAGCGGTAATGGACCTCATCTATAACCCGCTGGAAACACTGCTCCTAAAAAGAGCCAAAAGTCTGGGCATCAAAGCCGTTGACGGTATGTTCATGCTGGTGGGTCAAGCGGTTAAATCACAAGAAATCTGGAATAAAACAACCATACCTATGGATATGGTAGAAAAAATATATCAAGAAATCATTGAAGAAATAAAAAAATAGAGACGTATCTTATACGCCCCTTTTTACAAAAGCAGGGTTGGGTCACAGTGCCCAACCTATTTATTTTTGCAATTTTCCAATTATCGTTCCACCCTCAGTATTCCTAAGCAAGGTCTTAATCTCAATTCTTAAATAATGCCATTGATATAATCCCTTAAAAATAACACTCTTACATTTTTATATCTATTACTTTTCTCAAAATTTGTAGGGTTGGGTCTCTGTGCCCAACCTTTCTTCATTATTGGGGTGGTATATATCTACATACCAAGTTATGGATTTAATATTAATTAGTTTTAGTCCCCTTCATTATTGGGGTGGTCTATATCACTTATGAGGGTGAGGGATGAATTAAGGCAAGGTTTTAGTCCCCTTCATTATTGGGGTGGTCTATATCAAAAAGAAGATACAGGGATCCCTAGTAGTTTTGTTTTAGTCCCCTTCATTATTGGGGTGGTCTATATCCTATAGGTATGTGATAAAATAGTATCACATTTTTATTATTTTTTGTATACTTTTCATTTATTATTGACATCTCAAACCACCCCTTTTATACTATTTTACAACATAAATGCCTTCAAATTTCAATGATATTATTATCTTTGCTAAGTATTTTTTCTGCTAATTTGACTTCTCCCGATATGATATCCATAGTTTCAAAAACTCTCTGTGTCAATAACAATCCTCTTACATTTGCTTTTTCCGGTGCAGATAAGCTTTATTATACATTATCTCTTTCAAATATAATGGCTTTTATCATTTCTAGAAAATAATCTTTATACTCTAACTGCTGTTTTATTTCATCGAACGTATCCATATCCAAACACGTATCGGTTAAAGGTTTCCTTTTTAAATCATAGTCCACAATCATATGATTATCCAATGTAAAGGTAAGTTCAAACCCATGTTTATCAAAGACATTGATAACTACCTTTGTAACAGCATTTTTTAATTTTCTATCTACTCTCAATAGATTTCTCAATCCATTAAGCTGTTCAAAAAAATGAGTATTATTTGCGGCTTTATCATTTCTCAGGTAATGAAAATGTGCAAAATTATTACGTATTTGCTTCTCTCTGTTTAAATCACTTTTATCTTTTATATATCCAATAACATTATTGATAATACTATCTTCTATTACTTCATCAAAAATATCTGTCTTTTCAACAACTCCAAACTCATTATCTATTTTATATTTCAAAT
>JAKSCF010000515.1 GCA_022360735.1 Clostridia bacterium | reverse complement strand
CGTTATCAAAGACGGGATATGGCGAGAAATTGAGAGTCAATGCTGCCCACGTTTTACCCCGATTGATTACCTTACGCCTCTTTATGGAGAGGAAAAGTTTAGACTTCTTGAAGTTACGGGTGATGTCAGTGTGATAAGATGCTTGCCTTGTTTAACATCGCCAGAAAAGGTGTTCGTCATATGCTTTGATATGAGAACAACAAGCGAAGCTAAATAACCCAGCCATTCTAACCAATTATCCATTATAGAACTCCTTTCAAAATTAATATATATGTCACAATATTATATCTTATAGTTTTAGCTATATTCAACTTTTTTTTGTATCTCACGAGAGCGTAAAAGCTTTCCTTTTTTGAGTTCAAAAAGACAATGTATTGGTATTAAGGTTTTCTTAACCTTTGTTAATAAAATATTAATACTTTGTTCATTTTTAATTAAGGTTGATGTAATATGATAAGTTCGCAGAATGAAGGAGGGAAATAAATGAAAAAGGATCCGCAGAATATATTAGGGAAAATATCGTCTTTTTTTATTAATAGATATAGGGTTGTTTACCTAATTATTTCTACTATTTTATTACTAGGGCTATCAGCCTATATTTCTTTGCCGAGGGAACAAATGCCAGAAGTATCGCTACCGTATGTTTTTGTATCAGTTACATATAGTGGTGCTGCACCTCAGGAAATGGAAGCTTTAATAACAGATAAAATTGAAACAAAAGTTCAAGAGTTAGATGATATAGAATCCTTAACATCATCTTCGTCCAATAGTATAGTAAGTATAAATATAGAATTTACAGGAGATTCGGATATAGATGAGAAAATTAATGAAGTATCAAACAAAATATCTGAAATTCAAAACGAACTGCCAGAAGATAGTACGATACCAATTATAAGTGGTTTTGGAACAAGCGATAGACCAATCATGACAATTAATATTAGCGGTGATACTGATTTAATAACATTAAAGAATGCTGCAGAAGATATAGAAGATGAAATAAAGAAAGTCAATGGTATTAGTGATGTTACTTTAGTTGGGGGGCTAGACAGAGAAGTAAGTGTATATGTTGATCCAGCGAAACTGGCTGCGTATAATTTATCAGTAAATCAGATTAAAGGAGCTATAGCAAATTCAAATCTAAATATGCCTGGTGGCGATATAGAATTAGACGATATGCAGTTTAATATTCGTACTGTAGCAGAGTTTTATGCTGTTAATGAAATAGAACAAACCATTATTACAACTCAAGAAGGTTCACCAATTTATCTAAAAGATATAGCATATGTAGAAGATAGCTATGCAGATATAACATCTTATTCACAGAGATATGATGCTGGAGTATCAGAAGATAATACTGTTACACCTGCCGTTGCATTGACAGTAAACAGAAAAGAAAATGCAGATATAGTTGGTGCTAGTAATGCAATTAAAGAAGTTATAAATAATGGAAAAGGAACATTATATCCTGAGGACTTACAAATAACCATTACAAATGATCAAGCAATAATTGTGGAAGACAGTTTAAATGATGTTATAGGTAATGCAATATCAGGGCTTCTAATTGTTATAGTTGTACTATTTTTATTCATTGGTTTTAGAGAGTCAATTATTGTTGCATTTGTTATTCCATTATCATTATTATCAAGTTTTTATTTACTTAATTTAAATGGGATGACTTTAAACACGATGTCACTGGTTGCGTTAATACTAGCGTTAGGTATGCTGGTGGATAATGCCATTGTAATAATGGAAAATATAGATCGATATCGAGATGATGGCATGGATGTATTAAGGGCATCAAAGCTTGCTACAAATCAGGTTGCACCTGCTGTCATGGCGGCTACGTTAACGACTTTGTCTGCTTTTTTTCCCATAGCATTAACACCTGGTATTATGGGTGATTTTATAAAAGTAATTCCTATAACAGTAATGTTTGCTATCGGATCATCTTTTGTAATATCACTGGTTATAACACCTGCTTTATGTTCACGCTTTTTAAGTAAACATAAGGTCAAAACAGAACTAAGTAAGAAAAGAAAAATAATATCGGTTATATTGGTATTCGTTCTTGCCTTATATGCTTTTTCTAGTAATGGAAGCTCTGGATTATTGTCGTGGACAGCTGCAATTTTATTTGCATCAGGCATGTATGTGAAACAGTTTAAAGCAAATAACACTACTGATAAGAGCGGAATAGTTAAAAGCAAATATATAGTTTTATTAGGTAAAGTTCTAAGTAGCAAGAAAAGAAAAGTAAGTGTAATTATTATATCTATCATGGTATTGCTTGTAAGTTTATCTACAATACCTCTAGGTTTTCTAAAAATCGAATTAATGCCAGAAACAGATAGTACAGAAATAACTATTTCAATTGAAACACCATATGGTTACCTATTAGATGATACAGGACAAATAGTAAGTCAAGTAGAAAATATCTTATTTACTTATCCTGAAACCAAGAGTTTTGTAAGTAAAGTAGGTAATACTGGTGATAGAGATGCTATGGGTGACAGTCCAAATACAGCTGCAATAACTCTTGAAATAGTTGAAAAAGAACAAAGAGATAAAAGTAGCTTAGAGATAGTGGAAGACTTAAGAGCTGATTTTAAAAACATAGCCGGGGCAGAAATAACTGTTGAGCAAGATGTAATGGGACCATCCTCTGGTAAACCTGTACAAATAAATTTAAAAGGTGAAAATTTAGAAGAACTAAAAATGACTGCCAATGATTTTGAAGATATACTTAATAATATTTCAGGAACAACAGAAGTTAGTACCTCAGTAAGTGGAGGGCCTCCAGAACTTCAAGTGGTTATTGATAAAGAACAAGCAAGTTTGCTTGGTTTAGATACTGCAACCATATCATCCGAAATAAGAAGCGCTATTCAAGGTGTTGAGGCGTCAAAATATAGAGAAAACCAGGAAGAAATAGATATTGTTATTAGAACGAGTAAGGATAGAATAACAACAATCAATGACTTTAATAAGATATATTTTACTTCACAAACGGGTAATAAAATTGAGTTTTCTCAAGTGGCTTCATTATTTGAAACAAAAGGGTTAACAGCTATTGAGCATGATGATTTAAAAAGGGTTGTTAGAGTGGAAAGTAATATACAAAGAGGGATAACATCAAATGAAATCATAACACAATTTGAGTCTGAGCTTAATAATTATTCTCTTCCACAAGGCTTGGAAATATCGTATGGCGGAGAGACTATGAATATAACAGAATCGTTTACAAGTATGGCCATCAATATGGTGCTTGCCATAATATTAGTATTTATAATATTATCGGTTCAGTTTAACTCACTTTCACAGCCACTCATTATATTATTTTCTGTACCTTTAGCTGCTATAGGAGCGATGTTTGGCTTAATTTTTACAGGTAATAACTTT
>JAKSCF010000687.1 GCA_022360735.1 Clostridia bacterium | reverse complement strand
ATAAACCCTAGAAAAGTACCAAATACAATACAGAATAATAACATCAACAATATGCTCTCGGTATGGTTTAAAACCACTACACCTATTCCTGCTACTAATGCACACATGGAGCCTACAGATAAATCAATTTGACCCGATATAATAACCAAAGTCATTCCCAATGCAATAATGCCTTTAATAGCAGATTGAAGCATAAGTGTGGAAAGATTCGAATACGTCAAGAAATTATCATTCACTATGGTCGCTATAATCACTAATAATATAAAGGAAAATAAGTATGTATATTCAGTGTAAAACTTTTTAAACTTCTCTTTATTACTTATATCCAATGATTTTACTACATGCATTTTAATCCCTCCATATTTGCTCCTGTTGCATAATACATCACATTTTTTTCGGACATATCTTCTCCGGTTAGGTCCGCATTAATTTTACCTTTATACAACACCAAGCATCGATCCGCCACTTTATAAATCTCAGGGAATTCCGCACTAAAAATGATAATGCTCTTCCCCTCAGAAGCTAGTAAATCTATAAGTTTATAGACCTCAAACTTTGCGCCTACATCTATTCCTTGTGTCGGGTTATCCAAAATATAAACATCTGAATTGATCTCCAACCACCTAGCGATAATCACTTTTTGTTGGTTCCCTCCACTTAGGGAAGTAATGATATCTTCAGGGCTGCCTGCTTTTATTCCGGTTTTCTTTTGACTTCTGTAAAACCTTGATAATTCAGTTTTCTTGTTGATTAACTTATTTTTACTTTCTTTAACAAAGTGGGCAACCGATAAATTATCTCTAATGCTCATATCTTTTATAATGGATCGCTCTTTACGATTTCTTGGCACCATACCCACACCTTGCCTAATAACATTATTAATATTTTTAAGTTTCAATTCTTTCCGGTTCAAAAAAACCTTTCCCTCGGTACATTTTCTGGCCCCAAATAACGCTTCCGATAGTTCCCCTCTGCCATCCCCATGAAGACCTGTTACGGCTAACACTTCTCCTTTTTTAACTTCAAAATTAATATCATAAAAATAAGGAGGTGCGCTTAAATTTTGTACCTTGATAATCGTCTCATCTTGTATATTAGATTTTTTTCTTTGTGAATTTGTTATGGTCCTGCCTACCAGTAATTCTGTCGCTCTATGCTCATCAATATCTTCAAACCTTCCGGATTCAATATATTTGCCATCCCTCAATACGGTATAATTATCACAGATTTCAAATAGTTCCGGCATT
>JAKSCF010000323.1 GCA_022360735.1 Clostridia bacterium | reverse complement strand
TTACAGGCAGCTTTGGAACTCCAATTCCATTTACTCTTTTTGGTGTTATTGCATCTATTATTACTATGTATGTCGTTACGCCCTTCACTAAAAAACAAACCGCTTAAGAGGTGACCTATGAAAATAAAAAAAATTGACGTATTGCACTTGTCTGTCCCTTTAAAAAAACCCTATAAGCTTTCTAAACTTTATGGGACGCTTTACACAACAGAGCCTGTAGTCGTAAAAATTACAACAGACGAAGGTATGGTTGGCGTAGGCGAAACAGATCCTATGCCCCTTTTTACCGGGGAAACCGCAGAGACTGCTGTTACGGTTATTCATAACTACCTGGCACCGGCACTTATAGGAAAAGATCCTACTAATATTGCCTGTATACACCATATAATGGACGGCGTTATAAGAGATATGCATCTCGCTAAAGCTGCTGTAGATATGGCCTGTTATGATATCATGGGAAAAGCAGCAGGTATGTCCGTTGCCACTCTTCTGGGTGGTCGCATACATGACAGTCTTCCTATAATGGGTTCTATTGGCGGGGGTACACCGGAGGATAATGCCAGGGAAGCAGTATCACTCATTGAAGACAAGGGTTATGCATCACTTATGGTAAAGATAGGTAGTGATGATTACATGTACGATGCCGAAAGAACTATTGCAATAGCAAAGGCAGTTGGCGACAAAGTAGTCCTTATTCCCGATGCCAATCAAGGCTGGGATGTCACTACCACACTTAAATACCTGGATGCTGTAAGCGGATGCAATGTGGATGCATTCGAACAGCCTATCCATGCCGGTGATATAGACGGTTTTGCTAAAATCAAGCAAGGCACAAATGTTAAATTGACCGCAGATGAATCTCTTTTATCATTAGAACATGCCAAAATGATGATAAAAGAAAAATCCGTAGATATATTCAGCATCAAGGTCTGTAAAACCGGAGGCATATATCGATCTAAAGAGATTATTGAGCTGTCACGCCATTTTGGTATACAATGCCTATTTAACTCTATGATAGAAGAAGGCATCACACAAGCTGCAAGCTTTGCACTTGGATGTTCCACCAGAAACTTATACGCTCATGGCCATGCTTATTTCTCACCATTAAGATTAGAAGATGATATTACTAATTTTTCTACTTTTATCAAGAATGGTAGAATTAATGTACCTGACACACCTGGCCTTGGTATAGAAGTAGACGACGAAAAACTTGCTCACTATACTAAGGATCGTTATAAAATTGTATAGTAACAACACTATATAGCCGGTATCTTTTACAGGATACCGGCTATAACTGTATCTGGTCAACCAATACATCTCAAAATATTGTGCTTGACAAAAGGGGTTTATTGAATATATATTTATTATAAAAAGGAGAACAATGATAACATGGAAAGCCTACTACTTAATAAATCCATATCTATAGGTAAGGCTGCTTTATTATTATCTATGTCTTCTAGAGAAAATGAAAAAAAAATTATAAACTATTTAAAAAATCTAGGATTTCTATGTGGCATAACTGAAATTGGCGGAATTTCTAATGATGTTGCAAGAAAGATTAATAACTCTACAATAGCCATGGGATGTAGCCTTGACATATTGAGAAAAGAATGTTCAGATGATATACATGCTGCTGTACATGCCACAATTGAAGCTTCAAATGGATTATTTCTCCATGTACCTGTTAATATGAGCTATTCATTGAAAATTGCTTTAGTTAGAAAAGATAAATGGCTGAGTGTTGCAGTCTATGGTTATTCGGCAGCCCATAAATTAACCAATCATGAACGTGCCGGTTTAGGAATCATGCATATAGAACAAAAAAAAAAAAAAAGATTTATTAAATAGTGATATAAAATAAAAAAATATACAATTAAATATTATAAAGTGATAAGTGATTAAGTGTTTTAATTTTTAAAGGCAAAGTGATGAGAGAATATAAGAGAGCCTAAGGTTTTCTTATGTTCTCTTTTTGTTTTTTGAAATTAGACGAATTAAGGAGGTATTAAAAAATGCAAAAAGCTCTTGAGGGTATAAAAGTAATCGATTTAACCAGAGTTTTAGCGGGGCCCTATTGTACCATGGTTCTAGGGGATATGGGAGCAGAAGTACTAAAAGTTGAAAGACCGGGAGTGGGTGATGATTCAAGGCAGTTTGGTCCCTTTATTAATGATTATAGTGCCTATTTTACCAGCATTAACAGAAACAAAAAAAGTATTACCTTAAATTTAAAAACCAATGAAGGAAAAGAGATTTTAAAAAAACTTATAAAGGAAGCAGATGTTATCGTAGAAAATTTTAGACCCGGCACTATGGAAAAATTAGGTTTGGGATATGAAACATTAAAAGAGATTAATAAAGAAATTATTTATGCGGCTTCTTCAGGCTTCGGTCATACAGGACCCTATTCCCATAAACCCGCCTATGATTTAATCATTCAAGGTTTAGGCGGTATGATGAGTATAACAGGACAAGAAGGTGGCATACCCACAAAAGTTGGGGCATCCATAGGAGACATTTTTGCCGGTGTTTTTACAGCTATAGGCATATTGGGTGCATTAAGGTATCGTGACATCACAAAAAAAGGTCAGAAAATTGATGTATCTATGTTGGACTGTCAAGTTGCGGTACTTGAAAATGCATTAGCCAGATATTTAACCAGTGGAAAAATTCCTAAGCCTATTGGAAATAGACATCCTTCAATTGCTCCTTTTTCAACCTATACCACTAAGGATGATTTTATCATTATTGCTATTGGTAATGACCCATTATGGGCTCAGTTTTGCCAATTAATTAACAGATCAGATTTATTAAAAGATGTTAAATATAAAACAAATCACCTAAGGGTAAAGAATAACGCTGAATTAGAAAAAGAACTGGAAGAAATTTTTATAACAAAAACAACTCAAGAATGGATAGATGTTTTGGATAACAATGGCATACCATGTGGTCCTATTAACAATGTTGAAGATGTTATCAATAATCCCCAAATAAAAGCTAGAAATATGATTGTTGAAATCGAACAGCCAACCATAGGCAACTTTCAAATACCGGCATTACCAATAAAATTTAGCGAGACCCCCTCCAAGATAGAAAAACCTTCTCCATTTTTAGGGGAAGACAACGAATCTATTTTGAAGGCATTAGGGTTTACTATGGAAGAAATTATTAAACTTAATGAAAAAGGGATTATTTGATGACGCTTCTTATTATTTACAGCAAAATAAGCAATCACAACAACCAAAGGAGGTGATTTATCTAACAAGCTTATACTCTAAATTAATAAAAGGAAAGGATGGTATGAAATGATTAGAAAAATGGGTATGGTCCTTACAAGATTATCTTTGAAGTATGTACCTGATCCAAGTATTTTTGCAGTTTTATTGACTTTTGTTGCATTTATTTTAGGCATCACCATTGCCAACAATACACCAATGCAAATGGTTATTAACTGGTATGATGGATTTTGGAGCCTTTTAACATTTAGTATGCAAATGGCATTAATGGTTATTACCGCTTCAACTATTGCCAATGCGCCCATTGCCAAAAGATGGATTAGAAAATTAGCTTCTGTTCCAAGTAACAGCAAGCAAGCGGTTTTCTTAGTAACCATCGTATCGACTGGTGTTGCTCTTGTACATTGGGGGCTTTCATTAATATTAGGTGCTTTACTGGCTAAAGAAGTCGCAAAATCATTACACATTAAAAAAATTCCTTTTGAATACGGACTTATTGGCGCAGGTGCTTATGTTGGACAGATGATGTGGCATGGAGGCATGTCGGCATCGGTTGGATTATTAATAGCAACGCCGGGACATTTCTTAGAAGAAGAAATTGGGATAATTACTATGTCTGATTATATGTTTAACCCTATGAACTTAGTGGTTACCCTATCGTTAGTCATATTACCTCCATTATTTGCTATACTGCTGCACCCTAAAAAATCAGATGAATATACACAAGCTGATGAAGATGTCCTTCAAGTTCTTGCTGTCGATGACGAAATTCCCGCAAAACTACCTGGCAACCCCAGTATAGGCGATCGATTAAATCACAGCAGAATTATCAACATAGTTTTAGGCGGACTTGGCCTGATTTATGTTGTTTATCACTTTGCTACAAAAGGATTTTCTTTAGATCTCAACATTGTTAACTCCACCTTTTTATTTGCCGGAATCTTAATGCACGGCACAGTATATCGATATGTTAACGCATTAAAAACGGCTACAGTATCTGTAAGTGGTATCATATTCCAATTCCCATTATATGCCGGAATAATGGGCATGGTAAGATTTTCAGGTATGGTAGATATATTTGCACAAGGTCTAGTTGATCTATCATCACAATTTACCTTCCCTTTATGGATGTTCTTAACAGCTAGTTTAGTAAATATATTTGTTCCAAGTGGTGGAGGTCAATGGGCAGTTATGGGACCAATCGCAATAAAATCCGCAGAAATGATTGACTATTCTGTTATAAAAACTGCGCTATGTGTTGCCTATGGTAATACTTGGACTAATATGCTTCAACCATTCTGGGCCATAGCGCTTCTTGGTATCACAGGCTTAAAGGCAAGAGATATATTAGGATATTCAATCAGTATTATGTTATTGAGCGGGCTCGTATTTATCCTAGGCGTACTTTTCCTTCCGGTTTAAAAATTATATTTCAAAAGAAGGTGAACGAATGGCTGAATTATATCAAGGTTTTAATATTTTAGAAGCTACCATTTCAGACGTACATCAGGCTATGAAAAATGGCACAATCACATGTAAACAGCTTGTAATGTCTTATATAGACAGAATACATGAATATGATAAAAAGGGACCTTCTTTAAATGCAGTGATCACAATAAATCCTAAAGCTATCGATGAAGCAAATGAACTAGATAAAAAGTTGATTCAAAGTGGGTTTACCGGACCATTACATGGTATTCCTGTATTGTTAAAGGACAATGTCGATACCAAAGATATGGAAACAACAGCAGGTTCTTTAAGTTTGGAAGGCGTTATACCTCATGACGATGCTTTTATTACCAAACGTTTAAGACAGGCTGGAGCAATAATTCTTGCCAAGGTTAATTTACATGAATTTGCTGTTTGGGGAGAAACCATTAGCTCCAAATTAGGTCAAACTCTGAATCCTTATGATTTAACGCGATCTCCAGGGGGATCCAGCGGAGGAACCGGTGCCGGAATAACAGCCAATTATGGATTGGTTGGCATAGGTACTGATACCATCAATTCTATTAGATCACCTGCTTCGGCATGTAACTTAGTGGGTTTTAGACCTACTATTGGGTTAGTCAGCAGAGATGGAATCGTTCCGTATTCTTTAACTCAAGATACTGCCGGACCTATTGCTCGTACCGTTGAAGATGCAGTAAAAGTTTTAGATGTCATATCAGGATATGATCCCTCCGATCCTGCCACTGCTTGGTCAATAGGAAAAAAAAGTGATTCCTATATACAATTTTTAAAAGCAGATGGTTTAAAAGGAAAAAGGATTGGAATTTTAAACAGTTTTTTTGGCAAAGATGAAGTGCATTTAGAAGTCAACGATGTTATTAATAAAGCTCTGGAAGATATGCAAAGCCAAGGTGCTTCTATAATAGAGATTGAGGAGTATATAGATGCAGATCAATTGGTCAAAGAAATTAGTGTACATTTATATGATTTAAAAAGGGATCTAGATATTTATTTAAGGGATTTAGGAAAGCTTTCAATGGTTAACTCACTGAGTGATGTTATTAAATCTGGAAAATACCATAAGGGAATAGAAGATAATATTATAACTGCGGAAAAACTTGAAACGGATACGCCCGAATATAACGAAAGACTCATAAAAAGAATATGGCTTAGAAATCAAGTCACACATATTATGGCAAAATATAATATCGATGTGATCATGTATCCGCATCAAAAATGCCCTGTCGTAAAAGTTGGGGAAACTCAGATTCAAAGAAATGGAGTTTTAGGCTCTGTAACAGGTTTTCCGGCATGTGTGGTTTCTGCAGGGTTTACAAAATCTACAAAGGATGCACCCATTGGCGTTCCTGTTGGATTAGAAATTCTAGCCAGGGAATGGGATGAACCCAGCATAATTGAAATTGCATATGGATTTGAGCAGACTACTCACCATAGAAAACCACCGGTTAGTGTCCCGGCAGTAGAGTTCTAAAAATATTAAGAAACGCTTCATTATTCTTGAGTAACTCTTTTGAAAATCCATTACAACCTATTAAAAATAACTTACAGTCTATTAATGAGCCGCTGTGCCAGCGGCTCATTTGTTTTTATTTCCTTTAGATTATTTCTTAAAGTTGAGCGTGTTTTTAAATTGGTTCCATGTAAAAATACCACTCACTAGAAGTAAAACAACAAATGAAATAATTCCCAATAAACCAGATAAGATCATATTATAAGTAAAACCAATGGATATTAAAAACGCATTACTCAATTTAACGATAGCAAGCATCCACACAAAAGATATACAAGGTTTTATTAGTATCCTAAAATAATCAATTCGAATGTATCCTAATTTATTTAAAATGACAAAATTCCTCAATGAAATTAAAATCACACTCAGTAAAAAACCGGCAATATACCCATACACCCCAATTTGAGGATCAGGAATTAATAAGTATATACAAGCAACTGTTATGACTATTTCTATTAAGATACTGGTTAATACTTTTCTTTGCA
>JAKSCF010000685.1 GCA_022360735.1 Clostridia bacterium | reverse complement strand
TTTAAAGACTTTTTTGTCTTTAACTAGCCTTCTCTTTTTCCAATTTCTTTTCGATATTTCCCAGTTTGCTCTTTGTTCTCTTTGTCTTAGCCCAGATGTCATATATAACAGCCAATGCTATGATGGCGCCGCGTACTATTTGTTGCAGGTATGAATCCACTCCGGTGAGCACCATGATGTTATCCAAGAATCCAACGATAAACGCACCTGCTAAAGTTCCCAATGCGGTACCAATGCCTCCTGAAAAGCTTGTTCCACCGATTACTGCAGCTGTCAATGCTTTAAATTCATATCCTATTGCACCGTTTGGCATACCGCCGTTGACCCGTGACATAAATAAGACACCGGCAATACCAACGAATATCCCATTTATGATATAGGCCTTCATTTTCACTCTATTGACATTGATTCCGGATGCAATGGCAGCTTCTTCATTGCCGCCGATGGCATAAATGGATCTTCCAAATGTTGTATGCTTAAGCAAATAGGCTGTTATTAATAGAATTGCTGCCAGAAATATGACAGGTGTAGGTATGCCCATAATGAATCCCTGCCCAAATTTAACGTAATCACCGATTTGATAGATGTTTTGTCCCCTTGTATAAGATAGTGCCGCTCCACGTGCCATAGCCATCATGGCTAGAGTTGCAATAAACGGGGGTGTTTTAAACTTGGTTACCATCCATCCATTTATAACATTACAGATCACTCCAACCAGTATCCCCACTGCCATTGCAATAAATAGAGATTGTGTCATTGTATAAACTGAAACAGATAATACGCCGGCCAAAGCCAAGACCGAAGCTGACGATAGATCGATCATGCCTGAAATAATCAATAGAGTTTGACCAAATGCCAGTATCGTTCCAACCGATATCTGTCTGGAAATATTCGTTAAATTCTTTACGGTTGCAAAGTTTTGATTCGCTAATGTGGCTAATACAAATAGAACTGCCAAAACTAAAAATATACTGTATTTGTTTTTGAATTCGGACCAAATTTTACTTTTATTGGTTTGCATTTTCATTCACCTCTTTTTGATCTATTGAACCGGTAGCCAATCTCATAATGTTCTCTTGGGTAAATTCATCTCTTTGTAATTCACCCATTGATCTGCCTTTAGCCATAACATATATTCTGTCGCACATTCCGATTAATTCGGGAAGCTCTGAAGAAACCATGATCAGCCCCTTCCCTTCCTTCGCCAGTTCTGTCATCAGCTTGTAGATCTCATATTTAGCCCCTACATCTATCCCTCTTGTAGGCTCATCCAAAATTAAAATATCAGGATCGGTAACCATCCATTTAGACAAAACTACCTTTTGCTGATTACCGCCGCTTAAAGCCTCTATAGATGTTTCATAATCAGGCGTTTTAACTCTCATCTTTTTACAATAATGCTCTATTGTTTCGTTCTCTTCTTTTGCATGGAGTCTGCCGCCGTATAAAAATTTCTTTAAGCTTGCAAGAGATATATTCTCCTTTACACTTCTAACAGGTATAATGCCGTATCTTTTTCTATCTTCTGAAAGCATAACCATTTTATGATCGATGCTGTCTTTGACTCTCTTGATGCGGGCTTTTTTACCCTTTATTTTGATTTCACCCCTTTGATAATCATCAAGGCCAAACAGGCATCTCATAACTTCTGTTCTACCGGCGCCCATAAGTCCTGCAAAGCCAATTATCTCGCCTCTTTTCAACGTAAAACTGACATCCTCAAAATGATTTTCATGGGTCAAATCTTTTACTTCTAAAATGTTATCTCCAATTTCCAACTCTTCTTTTGGAAAGTTACTGGCTAATTTTCTGCCCACCATTAAGGCAATAACCGTCTCGATATCCAGTTCATCTTTTGGTCGGGTGTCAATGACCACACCATCTCTAAAAACAGTTATTTCATCGGCTATTCTAAATATTTCGTCCATCTTATGTGAGATATAAATAATACTTGTTCCCCTGGCTCTCAATTCAAATATCTTTTGGAATAAAACTTCAACTTCTTTTTGGGTAATGGCTGATGTGGGTTCATCCATGATAATGACTTGGGAATTATAAGAAATGGCTTTTAGAATTTCCAGCATTTGAATATCCGAAATCGTCAGGTCTTTTAATTTTGTTTCCGGTTTATAATCTAATTTTTCTTTTTCAAGTAAATCTAACGTTCTTTGTCTGATTTCAGCCCAGTCCACTCTTCCTAAGTTATCTTTTGGCCAGTTGCCTACAAACAAACTCTCTTCAACGGTCATTTCAGGAATATAATTGAGCTCTTGAAATATCATAGAAATACCCAGATTTCTTGCTTCAATTGGGCTTTTTATCTCGACCACTTTTTCATCTATTAATATCTCACCGGCATCCGGCTTATGTATTCCGTTTATAATTTTCATCAATGTAGATTTACCGGCACCATTTTCACCGCACAAAACATGTACGGAGCCTTCTTTTACACTAAAATTGATTTTATTTAGTGCTTTTACACCTGGGAATGACTTATCAATATTAGAAACTCTTAATTTAATATTCTCACTCATCATACTCTCCGCCGATTCATTTCTTAATAAGGATTTAACGTGTTCTTAATATTCTTTAACAAAATGATACAGCATGGCAATTTTTTATATAATGGTTTAGATTACTTTTAACATGCAAAATATTACTCAAAATCTATCCTTCTAAAGATTTGTTATATTATTTTAAGATTTCAGTGCAATATATTATTTTTGAACAAAAAAAAAGCCCTTATTATTTAAGGACTTGAAGCCTAACATCTGGCTGCAAAATGAATGCAGGTG
>JAKSCF010000325.1 GCA_022360735.1 Clostridia bacterium | reverse complement strand
TTGTAGAAGGCGATGAAAATAGGATTATACAAATTATATATAATATTATAGGAAATGCAGTGAAATTTACTCCAAAAGGTCAAATAACCATCGACTGTATACAAGAAAAAGAGTATATTTTGATTAAGGTAGAAGATACAGGAATTGGGATAGATGATGAGTATCATAAAAATCTATTTGTATCCTATTAAAGAATAATAAATAATTATGAGGGGATGGGAATAGGTTTAAAATTCTGCAAATCCTTGATTGAAAAAATGGGGGGAGACATATATTTAGGATGGTCTGAGTTGGGCAAAGGGAGTCGGTTTGTCATAAGGTTTAAAAAAGGTTACGAAGCTCACAATCGTATAAATGACATAAACAATCATTCAATTGAGAATGTTGACGATAACATGAAACCAAGTATAGATAGAAAAAGCAAGAACACAAAACATACTATATTGGTAATAGATGATGAGCCTTCAAATGTTTACAGTATTCAAAGTATACTTAAAAGCGAAAACATTGAAACGATAATAGCCGGTAATGGAAAAAAGGCTATGGATATGATGGCTCATAAATTATTAGATTTAATTATACTGGATATTATGCTTCCTGAAATCAGTGGTTTTGATCTCTGTAAAGAAATCAGAAAACAATATAATTCTGCAGAGATACCTATTATAATGGTAACAGCAAAAAATACAATTGATGATGTTAAGCTAGGGTTTGAAGCAGGTGCTAACGACTTTTTAACCAAGCCTTTTAATTCAGATGAACTGTTAGCACGAGTAAAAACGCTTCTGCAATTAAAAGAAGCCATTAATATGGCACATACTAATGAGAAAAAGTTTTTGTTGGCACAAATAAAACCGCATTTTATTTATAATACTTTAGGATCAATAGGTGTTTTATGTAGAACCAATAGTGAAAAAGCTAATGAATTAATTGACAATTTAGCTGTTTATTTAAGAAAAGTTTTAAAGGAATCATCTGAAAAAGATAGAATATCTCTTGCTTCCGAATTAGAATTAGTTGAGGCTTATTTGGATATTGAAAAAGTTAGGTTGGGAGAAAGATTAAAAATCGTTGCAGATATTGATGTAAATGCAGACGAAATGATTGTACCTCCTCTGATTCTTCAGCCAATTATAGAAAACGCTGTACAACATGGCATCGCATCACAACTGAAGCGTGGTAAGCTGGAGTTGATGATTAAAGAATATAATGATTTTATTCATTTTGTTGTTACAGATGATGGTATAGGAATGAAAAAAGAAACCCTTGAAAATATCTTTGAATCTTCTAAGCTAACCAAGAACATAGGTCTTAAAAATATTAATAGAAGACTGATAGCATTATATAATGAAAAACTAATAATTAAGAGCAATCCAAATGAGGGAACAAGAGTAGAATTTATTATTCCAAAAGAAAAGGAGGTTTCAAATGCTAAAAACTATAATTGTTGACGATGAACCTTTGATGATTGCTCACCTAGAACATGCATTGTCAACTTTAGAAAACATAGAAATTATCGCTGCATATGACAATGCTGTAAAAGCATTGGATGAGATTACGGACATAAACCCGGATGTTATTTTTTTAGATATAAAAATGCCTGAGATAGACGGATTTAAGTTTGCATACCTTCTTTTAGAAAAGAAAATCAATGCGGAAATCGTTTTTGTTACCGCTTATGATGAGTATGCATTAGAAGCATTTGAGGTGGCTGCTATAGATTATCTGCTAAAACCTGTATCCCACAAAAGATTACAAAAAACAATCAATCGGTTAAAAAAGAAAAAAGATACATCTTCTTACAATCAAGGTGTGACCATTCAGAGTTTTGGCGAGCTGATTGTTACAGACAAAGGTGGCAATATGATCAATTGGATTTCCAGCAAATCCAAAGAATTGTTTGCGTATTTACTGACTTATTATGGTAAGTTTATAAATAAAGAGGTCATTATGGAGACCTTGTGGCCTGAAATGGAGCATGGTAAAGCTTTGGCAAACCTGAACACCTGTATATACAGAGTACGAAAAGCCATAGCAAATACAGAAATGAAAGTAGACCATCAGAAAGGAAGCTATATTTTAAATCTGAAAGATACGGATATCGATATCCATAAATTTTATCAGTTAACAGAATCTATAGAGGATGATGAAGAATTGGCCGAACGCCTTTTAGAAACCTATAGAAATGGTTTTTTGGCACAAGAGTCCTATTGGTGGGCCAGTGACATACAAGCACAATACCTGGAAATCTTACTGACTAAGGTAATAAATATATTGAGACAGCTATTAATAAAAAAACAACACAGTCAACCAATAAAGTTACTCACAACAATCATTCAACTAGAGCCATATTCTGAAGAAGCGTGGCATCTATTAATCAGAGCTTATGAAATGAAAGGCGATACAATGCAGGCAAAGGTCTGTAAAAAGCAGTTTAAAAAAATGGTTGAAGAGTTATCTATATAACAATTATAGTTGTTTTAGAATCTAACTCTATTTTACAGATAGAGTTGAGGTTGTCGAAAAACAAATATTCATACACCTGTATTCATTTTTCTAGTACCTTTTTCTATAAGTTGAACCCTATCTTACAGATAGGGTTATTTTTTTGACGAAAATTATGTCATATTAAATCAAATATTAGATTATTTTGTCAGTGTTTTGTTAGTGATGTGACCTATAATAATGAATCAAAGAAAAGAGTGATGAGATTATTGTTTTAGTACAAAAGGGGGCAGCCAATGAGATAAAAAATTATGATTAAAATGAATGAAGAAAGATAGAAAATCTGCCACAGGAGGTTATAATGTTATGAGCAAGAAAAAAATTTTATTTATTATGATACTGTGCATGGTAATTATTATTATTGGCACTAATGTAGTCTACGGAATAACGGAGGAATATACAGTAGACGCAGATATCATTCATATTGAAGATAATGATGGAAATGTTACAATCAAGAGCCATGATACGGCTGCAGGAAATCCGGTTTTAATGGTTGGTGATCCAGGATTTAACACACAAAGAAATGCAAAAGGCGCTTTAAAATTTGATTTAAGCTCTGTAAGCGAGACAGCAATTAAACGTGCCACACTCAAAGTTTACACAGCGTGGCCAGGTTATGGACTTCCTAATATTAACGTGTATCCGTGTAGTGATGACACGTGGGATGATACATCTACTATTTTTCCATTAGCAGGTAAAAAGCTTGAGGAAAAAATAGATTCTACAGATATTAATGTGAATAATTGGACGACTTATGATATAACGGATTACGTAAAAAGTGAGTTTGCAGGCGATAAGGTAGTTAGTATCATACTTGCTCCGGAAAGCTATGCATATAAGGATTATATTTGCTTTTATGCAAAGGAATACTTCTTTGATAAAAGACCCACGCTAGAGGTAGAATACCTAGATGTAATACCACCTACAGTA
>JAKSCF010000733.1 GCA_022360735.1 Clostridia bacterium | reverse complement strand
ATTATATGTAACCATTTATCTTCAAAGTGTACCAGTTTTCCAAAAAGCGAAGCTGCCATTCCCAGTATGGCAAAAGTAATGGCCATGCCCATACAGAATGTTAAAGAATATTTAAATGCTTTCTTAGTACTATTTTCCGAATACCCTCCAACATAACCTATCAAGAGTGATATGCTGGATAAAGAGCACGGTGTAAAAGAAGTAATCATTCCAGCTAAGACTGCTACTAATGGTGCCAGCCATACATTTTGGGTCATATTATTACTGATTGCATCCAACCAACTGTTCAATAATTTAACCTCTCAAAAATTGAAATCATAAAGTATCTTATATCCAATCCCTCCCAATATAATATACATACTGACTTGTTATCCACTATTACATTGTATTTATTATGGAAGTACATTAGTCGTAATTCCATAATAAATTTTTCATCTTATGTGTTTTTCTTTTCCTGATTAACAAAATATGTTCTTAATACCCATCCCATATACACTGCTAAAGGGATTGTCATTGCTAAAGCTTTTACCAAACCTAATTTATGAGGTATCACAATACCCATTGAAAACGCTAAAAGTATTATGCCTATATCCATATGCAGTACCTTTTGTAATTGAGAAGGTCTTGCTAATTTTCGATTTTTTAAGATTAGTAAACACCCTGATACAACACTGATTCCAATCCAGAATTCCTTAGGGACAGGTGGTATGTTGCTGATAGGTGGACAAAAAAAACCAATGATTGAGCCAAAAGCAACAAGGTATGCTGCTATTACTAATTTAGAAACTTTAGTCTGAGCATTTCTGTCTAACTGCTCTAAAGGTTGAGACTCACTGGTTATTCCGGTTAATTCATCTAAGGATACTTCTAATATTTCTGCTAACCTTATTAAATTGTTTGTATCTGGTTGGCTCAGTCCATTCTCCCATTTTGATACAGACTGCCTGCTGATACCCAGTAAATCTGCTATTTTTTCTTGTGATAAGTTTTTTTGTTTTCTTAATTTTCTCAGCGTCTCTGCAAAGCTCATTAACATCACCTCTCATACATTGTAACAAAATGCATGGTTGCACTCTACCAACTTGCCTCTATTATTTGTCAACTATAGGTTGCAATTTACTGAAAATTGAATAGATCAGGGTGACCACAACGAGTCACCCCTACATTTATGTATGTAAAACGGTATCTTCTTTTCGATTTACTGATCGTACCATTCTTCTGTATGTATGCCGTTTTCCTTTTATAACAATGGAATAATTCATAATATTTTCAGGTATTGCACATTTCAATCGTTTGACAAGCTTGTCAAGGCAT
>JAKSCF010000684.1 GCA_022360735.1 Clostridia bacterium | reverse complement strand
CTCTATTTCCAGCTGGTCTTTGAAAAAAAAGCTATCTAATATTTCAAATATGCCTTCACTATATTCTTTTAAAGCACATGCACGTTCTTTTAAGTCCAGCTCCAACTCAATATTGTGATGAAAAGTTTGTTTACTGTTAATAGCAAGTTCTTCTAATGCTTCTTGAATTTTTATAACATCTTCTTTTAGCAGCAGAGGATTAACCTTTACCCATGGTATTATGCATTTCTCAACATAAACAGTTGAAATAACCAGGTCTATCTTATTTTCTTCTAACCACAATTCATTAATTTGTAAAGTAGACACAGAATCTACAATCTTTAAATGCTCAAATTCTTTTTTTAACCTTGCAGCTAATATCTTAGATGTGCCAATACCACTGGTACACGCAACGATAACGTGAAAAATTCTGTTAGCAATAGATTGATCCAGCATATTTTTTTCTATGGCAGCACCTATATGCATCGCAATAAATCCTATTTCTGCTTCAGGCATACTAAAATTAAATCTTTCGTTTATAACTTCAGCACTTTTTTTGCTGATTTCAAAGATTTCGGGATACATTTCTTTAATTTTTGATAGTAAAGGGTTTCGAATATCCAAATTCATTTTTAGTCTGTTAATGGTCGGCCTTAGATGACTGACTAACCCTACCAGCAGATTTTCATTATGCTGTAAAGCATATCCTGATTCACTTTCAGCTATTTTTATCATTTTATTTACCAGTCGGGTCAATTCAAAATTATCGATGATAAACTCATCTATATCTTTGAAATCATTTTTATTAGCACCGTTTCTCATCTTTGATCCTTTTAGATGCATCGTAATGTACCCTATTTCATCATTGGGTATCTCTATGCCAATGGACTCAGAAATTTGATCTACTATTTTCTCAGCTATTTTGTATTCTTCACTATTTATCAGTTCTGATAAAATATCTTCATTCATTTTAATATTTTCATTATTTTTTATTCTTTGAATCGCTAAGGCAATGTGTACAATCAAACCGGCATACGAACTATCGGTTAGTGTGTACTCTAAATCACCTTCCACTTTATGTATAATCGTTTCAATAACTTTTATAATTTCTCTATCGATCAAATTCATCAATTTATTTCTTGTATTAATTTCAATACTGTCTTTTGCTTTTCCCTGAGTGGTTAAATTGTGCTTCATAATATGCAACATTTGAGTTTCATCAAAATGCTCATATAACAAATTAATTGTAGCCCTTCTGAAATCCTCTTCATCACCTGTTAGATAAACGCCAAGCCCAGGCTTCCTAATCAAAGTTAATTTATATCGATTTCCCCAATCTTCAACTTTATCTAAATCATGACTAATGGTACCTTCAGAAACTTTTAGCAGGTGTGAAAAATAAAAAAATTTTGTAGGTTCTTTTCTTTCTAAAAGCTCGCTAAGAATCAATAATTGTCTTTCCTCCGGCGTATAGATCTTTTCAATCCATTCACTATCCAGTAATCTTTTTAATCTCTTTCTATCCTCTAAAGTTGCTATTAGCTTTATTCCAATTCTTGGTTTCTTAATAAGCCGGAAATCATTATTTTCTAACCACTTTTCTACAGTAGGCATTTCCCTTAAAATGGTTCTGGTACTAACTCCTAATTTTTTTGCTATCTTCTTTACAGTTATTGAATCAGAAGCATCACAAATCATTTCTAATATTTGCTTTATCCGTGAAGTTATTAATAATTCAACCATGTCCATCCACCTTCACCCTTTAGATATTAGCGACATTATTAGTGACATTAATAAATTAATAACTATCTTATTAAAATTATATCCTAGCTAATATACTGAATTCAACGTAAACATAATTTTGTTTGTCATTATTTATACGTGACATTTCTGAATATTTTATAGCGTTTTGCTTTCATCTATACAATCTTTGATTGTATAGATAATAAAACAGCGAAGATTAACCTCTCCACTGTTTTATTTTTATTTGCTATTAATTACTTAGAAAACCTTTCTACTAATTCATCATATGCCGGGCTGCCCACAAAATTATCTATTGAAACATGCTCAGCATTAGATGCATAGGACTTTGCCCTTGATGTGAGACTCTTCTGAGTGATAACTATATCTGTATCTTTTGGAATTTGATCTATTGGACTATTCACTACCTCTATATTTATTCCAGCTTTTTTAAATTTATTTTTTAATGTGGATGCTCCCATAGCACTTGATCCCATTCCTGCATCACATGCAAATACAATCTTTTTTACAGAATCTTTAATAATTGCAGTTGGAGTTTGACCTTTACTGGCAGCCTTCATATTTTTTATTGGAAACTACATTTACATTTAGGTTCTTTTCTGAGGACAGAGTCAGAAATATCACTATTTTCAATCATGATGGCGGAGTGTTTAAACACACACGTGTGCACACACACTCGCCCACTCACACAACACACCCACACTCACGGAACACAAAACAACACACACT
>JAKSCF010000663.1 GCA_022360735.1 Clostridia bacterium | reverse complement strand
GCAAATTCAAAAACTGGATTTGGAAGATGGGAAAGTCATTATTAACGGCACTATAAACTCAATTAATTATATAGAAAAAGAAGGTTCAAAAGGGAAAGGTTTTTTAGGAAAAGTTCTGAAATAATTAGGGTGAGAGAAAATGAGTACATTTGTTTCTCAACAATTTTTTGAATTTATGGTATTATTGTATGGCGGCATAGTTGCTGCTTTTGTTTATGACGTATTAAAGCTTTATCAAAACAAATTTAAGCCTCAAACATTCTTTTTAACATTTCAAGATATATTATACTGGATTATGACCACTTCTATGGTCATTTATTTACTTTATTATAGCAGCTTAGGTCAGATAAAAGGTTATATGGCAGTTGCATTTATAGCGGGCTGTAGTATATATAAATGGATATTGAGCAAAATGATACAGACTACAATTATAACAATAGCCGGATGCCTATTCGCTTTTTTAAAGAGGTTAAAAAACATTCTAATTTTTCCAATAAGAAATATCATCAAAATGAAAAATAAGAAAGAAGAAATATGATATAATAAGGATACTTGAAATGGCTTTTAAGGGGCGATTGGAGTATGGGAAATAAAGGGAACATATATAAATTTAAACCAAAAAAAAATAAAAAAAATAAGAAGAGTATCAAGAAAAAACATTTGTTTCTTAGTATACTTGTTATTTATCTTATATGTTTTTTTTCCTATCAAGGTTTTCAAATTTATTCTTTGAAAAAGCAGGAAAAACAAATAAATCTAAAGAAGGCAGAACTGGAACAACAAAAAAGTATATATGAGAAACAGCTTGAACAAGTCAATAGCGCAGATTATATTGAAAAAATGGCCAGACAGTCATTAAGAATGATAATGCCAAATGAAATATTGTATGTGCCACAAGAACCTTTTTTGGAAAGTGATGATGAAGAAGAGCTGGAGAACGAAGAGATAAATGAATAAATACATAAATTTGAATGGTTGAAGGGATAGGGCAGTGTCGAAGACGAAATTAAAAATTTCTGTCTCCTTGCATGAGACCTGCTATCAGAATCAAAGATTCTGGCTAGGGCTTCAAGATTGGAGAGTTTCTGTATGAGACCTGCGACGTAATCGAACTGAAAAATTCTATTAAAATCACAGATTTTAGAATTTCTGTATGAGGCCTACATCGGAATTGGAAATTCCGTGTTAGGGCTTCAACTGAAGAACTCTTAGCTAATC
>JAKSCF010000680.1 GCA_022360735.1 Clostridia bacterium | reverse complement strand
TTGCAACCAATTCTAGGGTTGAAAAAGGCTTTGTCAAATAGTCGTCGCCGCCGGCAGATAAGGCAAGTACTTTGTCAATATCGCTGGATTTACAGCTAATAAATAATATCGGGCAATCCGATATTTTTCTTATGTTGAGGCATAATTCGATACCATCAATATCCGGGAGCATAACATCTAATACGATGAGTGAAGGATCTTCAATTTTAAGCTTTTGGAGTGCCTCTTCACCATTAGCTGCCCAAGATACCTTGAAGTTTTCTTCAAGGAGATACATTTTAATAATATCTATGATTTCAGGTTCGTCGTCAACGATTAAAATATGTTCTCCAGCCATGTTCCACCTCCGTATCCACTCTATTGATTAACAGGTAAGATAATACTAAAAGTTGTCCCTTTATTTAATTGACTTTTGACATGTATTTCTCCAAAATGCTTGTTAATAATTTCTTTGGTAATGGCCAGTCCCAAGCCACTGCCTTTCTTAGTATTACTGCTGCCTTTGTAAAATCTTTCAAATACATGGGGCAAATCTTTTTTAGAAATACCCACTCCGGTATCCATCACCTCTATAACAACTTTATCCGATTTACTCAGATGACATTTTAGAGATATACGGCCACCTTCTTTTGTATGCTTTATAGCGTTATAGATTAAATTATAAAACGCTTGTCCCAGCCTTTCAACATCTGCGATGATTTCTAACTTTTTTTCAATGATAACAGGGTCTATATCAACATGAAATATTAATCCGGCATGCTCGATATCATTCGAAAATTTATTTCGTATATCGTTAATAAGCTCTTGAACCGGTATTTGAAAAAATTTGAATTGTATTTGATTGCTTTCAAATTGAGAAAGCTCAAAGAGGTCGTTAATCAGGACCTCAAGCATATGGGTCTTGCTTTGTATATTGATTAAATATTTATTAGGTGATTCACCTTTTGGTATCTTATTGTCTAAAATTGCATCGACATAACCACGGATGGTTGTAATAGGTGTCTTTAATTCGTGGGATATATTAGATAATAGATCAAGACGCTCTTTTTCTGTTTGTTTGATTTTGTGGTCTATTAATATTTTGTCAGAGATATCTCGGATAATACCTTCTATGCCAAAATGGTTGCCATATTTATCATATATAATAGTAGTATACTCATTGACCCATACATATTGTCCGCTTTTATGCTGATAACGTAAAGTGACAGATTCTTTTGGAGATAGTTTTGGATTTACAGAGAGATCAAAGAACTCTTTGTCTTCCGGATGAACAATATCATCTAACAAGTAAGGGTTGCTGTAGAATTCTTCTTGGGAATACCCTATAATTTTTTCACAGTTTGGGCTGACATATTCAAAGTTTGGTTCGGGTGTATATTTACATAGATAAATGAGATCTTGAGAATTTTCTGTTAGTAATCTAAAAATCTGTTCATTTTTAATCAAATTGATTCTATTTTTTTGAAGATATGTGAGTATTAAGCATGAGTTTAATGCGATGATTAATAATATTTCGGTGATATAGCTGGTTGGGGAAATAGAATATTCGGGCTGAAGATAAAAATAATAGGATTTGTGCACCCCCCATAGTAGGAATACAATACCTGTAGCAATCTTTTCATTCCCTTCAAACTCCCAGTTTTGAAGAAATATAATACCGGTATATATGGAAATAATACTAAATGAAATAGAAAGGGGGAGAACCGTAATGGCATAAGCAAAATTAAACAGCAAACAAATAATACCCCAAGCTACATTAAACAATACAATATAGAACCATTTACGGGGTAATTTCCTATTGCTAAAGGCATAGGTGCCGCAGAGCAATAAATAAATGCTAAAGGAATATATCATTTGCTGAGCGATGAGAATATAGGTTAAAGGAATATTTTGATAGACTAAAATATCCATCAAGATACCAATGCCATACAAAACCCAGCTTAATCCCCAATAGCCGATATACTTTTCGTGAGTTTTTCTAAAAATGTACAAGTATATAATGGCAAAAGCAAATACAGAAATATTTAATATTAT
>JAKSCF010000677.1 GCA_022360735.1 Clostridia bacterium | reverse complement strand
TTGCAACCACACAAATTATATATAGTAGTACATTTGATTGGGTAAATGTAAGGGAAAGTGGAAATGCAAATAACATAAGCCCTGTAATTTTATTCCCATAAGTATGAAGTATTTCAAAGGTTTTATATTTTATATATACTATAATCATTGACACTATTCTGATTACTATAATGATAACTATCCAAAGAATGACTTGAACTGTTGGATTGATAGTTGGATATAGTACAATTGCCAGTACCAAGACCATTATCAAATCTGCAATAGAGTCAAGTTTTTTACCTAATTTACTTACGGTATCGGTTTTTCTTGCTATATATCCATCAAAAATATCACTGACTCCACAAACAAGATAGATGATAAAAAAAGCTAAGCTTAATGGTTTTACAATAACCAATGTCAGAGCAAGAAATATTCTCGAAATTGAAATATAATTTGCTATTGAATTCATTACATGCCTCCAAAATATTAAATAACACTTTATCATACAACATAATACAATATAATTTTAAAAATGAAAGTAATAGTACTTTTGTAGTTTATACAAAATAATACTATATAATAACAAAGCAAATTATATAGACTACGTATAGATAATAATAATCAAATAATAAAAGTCCTCAAATCTTAGTTAAGAGAACTTTTCTATTTAATATTTTAAAGGTATTTATTAATACTTTCAACAAAATGTTATAATGTTAGAATATTAAAACCAATTGTCTTTAATCCAATTAATAATTGTCTCCAGATTATAATCCTTAGCTAGGAATATCAAGTCAGGAATTCTGGAATACGCATCAAGGGGTACAGGTCCAAATATTTTTGGAATTTCTGGATTTAAGCGATAATACTGCTCTCTTAAAAGCTGGAAACTATAGTATTCATCAGCCTCTATGGCGCCATCAAACAAGATGTTTAGTAAAGGAAAGGGTGGGTCGGGATAAAAAGCCCACTGAAGAGCACCCCATTTAGTTGTATCGGCGGTAATTTCATGAGTACATTTCCCAGTACCAATTGATAATAGATATATATCGTCAAGTGACTCTATATGTCCTTGCTCACCTCTAGCGGCTGCAATTGCTGCTGTGCTAGGATTATTAGCTATAACTCCCCCGTCAATATGATCTTTGTAAGAGGGAAAATAAATAGGGGCAGCATTACTGGCCAGTGCAACATCAATCACCAGCGCATCCATATTAGTAGAACCTGGTAAATTACTATAAAAGACAGGACTCCAACAAGGTTCAGAATGAGAACCGGTTACACGAAATGTAGGTACCAGCACATTGTAAGACAAATCCGATAGACGTAGATTTTGAGGGAATATTGAACTGAGTACTTTTTTAAGATGTTCGTTGCTATACTTAGGCCTATGCAATTCCAAATAACTAGGGGTAAAAATGTATTTACCATTACGGGTATATAATTCTACTAGCTGCTGTGGTGAAAGACCATAAGCAAGGCCTAAGGCAATGAGGGAACCGGTAGAGGTACCCGCAAAAAGCTGAGTCATATTTATGAATTCAGGAAATTCATTATTTAACCTCTTTAGTAGCATAGCTGTCAGTACACCCCTAATACCTCCGCCGTCAAAGGTCATAATCCTGTACTTCTGCACAAAAACTCACTCCTTAATCAACCTTTTTTATAACTTATGCGGTGATAGGAGAGCATGTGCAAAACAAGATCCTTTGGTTTAATTGCATACAATATTGACATATTATACGTATTATAAATTTAAAATAGTTGATGAAAAAATAAGAGTTCCCATACCTTCTTATGGGAATAGTTTCGTCTTAGAATCAATAGAGGAGTTGATAATATGATAAATATACATGATAATGAAATATTGTCATATAAAATCGATTTTAAAAATCAAAAGATTGTAATTCACACTGAATCAACATTTGAAGAAAATGCAGATATCTTTTTCACTGACGTTTTAACACATTTTTTTGAAACCCAAATTAAGCATAATATAATTTTTGATATAGAGAAATATGAATTATTTCAATTTATAGAAGATAATAGAGACTTATTAATATCACAAAAAAAATATGGTTGGCCAACTGACTATGATACAATCGAAGAATTAGCCGAAAAATTACAAAAAGAACAATACTTTTATTATATAATTTGTTCCTCGCTTGGTTTATGTGGATGGGTTTTAGCAAAAAATTATGAAGTTGTACCTGCCAAGTAATCCGATATTCATATTTTAGGGAACTCATATTTATTTAACAATAAGTCTTATATACCTTCGCACTTTGAAACGAGATTACCATTTGAATCATACAATTCAGCAGAGTCACCCTCATTATTCCATATGTAAGCACCTGACCACTTAATATCACCATCTGCTTTTCCAGAATAAACTGTAACAGTTTCTCCAGAAGCTAAAGTATAACTTGAGAAAACAAATGACTGCTCTCCTTCAACAGAAAATATCTTATAACCTTGTAAGTTTACTGATTCTGAACCATTATTTTTAATCGTTACAATTTCGCCACCTAAATCTACGCTAGTTATTTGAACATTAGGAGTAGGCTGTACATTATTTATATTTTCTTCTACTTCTTCATCTTTTACATCATCAGTAGTGCCATTACCATCTGAAACTTGATTACTTATAACTACAGTCCTAGTTGTAGCATCCCAATCAACAGTTGCTCCTGTACTTTCTGCAATAAATCTTACTGGTACTAGTGTCCTTCCTTCAATTATTGTAGCTGGAACATCTAGCTCCATCTGCTGTCCATTTTTTTTAGCATATTTATTTCCAACAGGCAACTCAATTTTTATTCCATCCTTTTCACCTATAGCTGTTTTAGTTTCTGCGT
>JAKSCF010000442.1 GCA_022360735.1 Clostridia bacterium | reverse complement strand
TATAAAGTTCAATATCAGACCAATTTTCAGTTTGGTATTGCAATAAGAAATTATCTAAGTTCTCAGATAAGGCATCTATCTTTTTCGATTCATAAAATTTATCAAAATAAAGGGTTTGTCCATATAGAATTGCTGTAATTACAAGTGTAACTGCTACAAAAACAAGTATAAATATTTTGAAAGAAAGTGATTTTTTCATCTATCCACCTCAAATTTGTAGCCAATTCCTACAATAGTTTTTATATAGCTGGAACAGTCGCCAAGCTTTTTCCTTAAAGTTTTTATTTTGGCATCCACTACTCTGTTTTCACCAAAGTAATCATACCCCCAGATGTCTTTTATCAGTTTATCTCTATCAAAAACTCTATTTTCATTCTCTATAAAAAGTAAAAGAAGTCCATATTCTTTTGCAGTCAGCTGTACATTCTTTTCATCTATTTTTACTAAATAGCTGCTCTTATCTACTGAAATTCTACCTTTTTTTATTACGTTATCTTTAATCGTTTCTCCATTAAATCTATTGAAAAGTGTTTTTATTTTCGCCACTAAAACCATGGGACTAAAGGGTTTGACAACATAGTCATCTGCTCCTAATTCATAGCCTTGCAGTTTGTCATCTTCTGTACTTCTAGCGCTTATAATCACTATAATGACATCTGATTGTTTTCTGAGCCGTCTACAAACCGACCATCCGTCGATTTTAGGCATCATAATATCAATAAGCACAAGGTCTACCTTGTTTTCATCAAAAATATCTATTGCTTCATCTCCATCATAAGCACAAAGAACATGGTAGCCTTCTTCATCTAAATTATCCGTAATGATTTCATTCAGTCGTTTGTCATCTTCAACTACTAAGATAGTTTTTTTCAACGTGGCACCTCAATCTTTTTCTCATTTTATTATAGCAATCTTTATAAGCACAAAACAGCTGATTCTCTAATACTTGTAAATAACGTTACAGCTATTATTCCCGCTGCTTCTTATGCTACTAATCTATTTTCTTTTTTTGTCTCCTTACACTTCCTCAGTTCTTTTCTAAAACTATAATACAATTTCGATGTGTCAATACTGTGTCAATTTGAGGTTTTTTACTTTTTTTTGCAAATTAATTTGGTTATATCTCTTTTTTTTAATTTTATTACTTAAACAAAATAGGACTGATTATATAAAAATATATTTCAGTCCCTATTATACTTACATGTATTTAAATCTTGGGTTTATACAATCCTAATCTGCATTTATTAGTACAGACTGACTTTCGCCTTCCCAATCAATGTTAAGCGCTTCGGCATAATCT
>JAKSCF010000673.1 GCA_022360735.1 Clostridia bacterium | reverse complement strand
CCCAAATTCCCATATATCTTGTGATATTACCTTCTACCTGCATTTCATAGACGATATCGCATTGGCTAATGCCTGCTTGTGGTCTAGCAGGTTTAAGATTATCTATCATGACGGCAATAACCCTGTCGTTGAGTTGATCAGATTCTATATATAATCCGGTTAACGGAGATTTAATTTTATCCGTTAGATCAATTTCTTTGGGGTCATCAGTTGTTTCTTCCGGTGGGTCTTCGGTATCTATTACCTGAGGCTGAGATGAGATCTCCTGCTCGCTTTGTGAACAACCACCAGGTATAACGGTTATTAAAAGGATGAATATTAATACAAATAGCATTCTAATTTTGTCCATTTTCCACTCTCATCTTTCATTTTTATTTACTTTTTAACTTCAAGTATTATATCATATTTTGATATTCTTTTTATTGCTTCATAGACATTAATTTATGAGTATTTTTTCTTTTTTGCTATGTTATGTACGGATTATTAAATATACTGTTGATTTATAAATAATTAACAATTCAGTGTGATTATTAAAATAGTGTAAAAATATTTTACACATGCTACAATGGAATAAATGTATTTAAAATATTTAATGGGTGTGATGATTATGAAGAGTGGTAAAAAAGTGTGGGAGAATTTTATTGAAGGGACTAGTTTTAATAATAAGCTTATTAAAGAAGATATTTTAAACTCTTGGAAAAGGTGCAAGGCCTATGGTGTTGATTTATATGCCATCAATCAATCTTTATTAATGAAGCCGGAAGAAAAAGACCATTACATTTTAAAACACCTTCCTGAGTACAACGATATAGGGTTCAAAGAGTTTGGCCATATTGTAGAAAACTTAAATCTTAATATCAGCATCTATGATAAAAAAGCAAAATTGAAATATATTGTGAATTACGACGAAAAATTTGATCAGCTGTATCCCAAAATAGGCTATTTCAAAAGTGCATCTGAACAAGATATAGGCACCAATTCTACTTGTTTGGCCTTGAAAGAAAATAAAGCATTTATGGTCATTGGTTCAGAACATTATAATTACTGCTTTCACAGCTTTAGCTGTGCCGCAGCACCTTTTTATGATCATAATAATCATGTGGCCGGCACCATCAATGCATCCTTTGCCCATACTTCCATCAATGAAGATACCATCAATATCATCTATAGCCTTGCAAGGATATATGAAAGGTTAATAATAAAAAAGATACCTCAGAAGGAAGACAATCAACCTATTAAAATCAAGAGAAATACTATAGCCAATGTTACTTTTCATGATATTGTAGGCACCTCTAAAAAGATTCATGAAGTAAAAGACATAGCAAGAAAGGCATCTCGTGTTGATGCTTCCGTATTGATATATGGTGAAAGCGGAAGCGGAAAAGAAGTCTTTGCAAGTGCAATACATAATGCAAGCAGGCGAAAAGATATGCCTTTTGTTGCCATTAATTGCGGCGCAATACCAGCCGATTTAATAGAAAGTGAGCTGTTCGGTTATGAGCCGGGGGCATTTACAGGTGCAGTTAAGAAAGGAAAAAAAGGACTGCTGGAGTATGCTTCAGGAGGAACGCTGTTTTTAGATGAGGTTGAAAGTATGCCTTTGTCCATACAAATAAAGCTGCTTAGAGCATTGTCATCTTATACCATTATGAGAATTGGAGGACTGGAGCCTATACCCATTGATGTGAGAGTTATTTCTGCGTCCAAGAAAGACCTTAAAAAAGTAATAGAAGATAATCTATTCAGAGAGGACTTATTCTATCGTATTAATGTCATACAGGTTAATATTCCACCTTTGAGGGAACGGATTGAGGATGTAAGATTAATATTTAATAGTTATATAAAAAAGTTTTCAACAAAGAATAATATAGCCTTTAACCAAGTGGGTAAAGATTATTTTAAGTATTTAGAATCGTACCATTGGCCGGGCAATGTCAGACAATTAATTAATATTACTGAGAGAGCTTTAATTTTTTCAGAAAATGGTATGCTGGATGCGGCTTCTTTACCTTCGGAAATAAAAGAGAGCTATATTAAAAGTAAGCTTAAGAAAGATTTTAACAGAATATTCAATGATCCATTACCGGAGGGAAAAACACTTTTACAAATAGCGGAGGAAGTTATTATTGAAAGAGTTTTAGAGGAAGAGGCTTTTAATTTTTCCAAAACGGCTGCTCGACTGGGTATGTCAAGGCCCACCTTATATAAGAAAATTAATCGATCAGGAAGACTAAGCTGTAAAAAAGATTTACAAAAAGGGTGAATGTAAATTTTTTTTACAGCCTTTTTTAATATGATTGCTTTTTGAATTCGTCATTCATATTGAAATTTCAAGATTATGGAAGCTGGCATATTTATTGCTCTTATCATCATATGGAGGTGATCGTTTGCCATGTATTATCATTAAAGCAAAGAAATCGGATCAACGTGCAGATGTGGAAGCATTGAGTCGGGAATTATCATGCAGGACCGGAATTGGTCTTGAGCGGATTAATATTATGGTGGATTACTATAGTCATGAGGATTATTTTACAAGGGATGATCATTTAATCATATTGATTTTTATTTCTGAGCTCAATAAAAAAAGTATCATTGAGCAATTATCTCAAACAACAGCTGCTTTGTCAGAGCAATATTTTAATAAGAAAGAAAACAGTTCTGCTGTGATATGCAATCTCATTAAAGAAGGACATTTATTGGTTAATGGAATAAAAAAATGAAAGGAGATTTTTCTATGACCAAAATTTTATTACTTCATGGAGCATGGCATAACGGAAGCTGCTGGAAGGGTGTACAAGACTTACTGCAAAAGAAAGGGTATGAGTCGGAAGCATTAAACCTTCCCGGTAATGGTGAAGGTGACGGAAAAGACGTTACTTACGAAGATTATGTGGACTATGTTTCGGAAAAAATTAATAGCCAGGAAGAACCCGTTATAGTAGTAGGGCATTCAAGTGCGGGACATATTTTGCAGATGTCTATTCCAAAAGCAAAAGAAAAAGTAAAAAAAGTCATATTTAATAACGCATGGTTATTACCTCATGAAACATCACAGTTTGATTTTGTGCCCGATGAAATAAAAGAAGGGATGAGATCCATGGCTGAAGAGCGTGGGGATGGAGCCATTCCAATAGACCCTGGGTTCGTAAGGGGAATGTTGGCGACAGAAGCGACGGAAGCGTGTTTGAATCGTTTAATGGGAATATTGGTGACTCAACCTTTGGTTGTTATGGAAACTAAGATTAACGCAAATGAATTTAATAGGTTAAATATTCCTAAAATTTTGTTGTATTGTACAAAAGACGTGTCAGTGCCGTCAGATGCATATCTAAACATGTTTAAAGCAATGGGGAATAATCCTGTGGTGGAAATAGACTGTGATCATGAAGGGCTGTTTACAAATCCAACATTATTTACTGAAGGCTTGATTCAATGTATTGAAATGTAGAGTTTTAAAAGGTTAGGAACGGCATCTCTGCCGTTCCATACATATTGATTATAAGATCAGTTTTAATACAAATCCTTTTAATTTAAAATAAATTTTGATTATCATCTTTATCTTTATTTTTCTTTTTTGGAATGTCAGCCGCAGGCAGCTGTTCTTCATAATAGTCGTTGCTGATCTCATCAACTTTTTCTACTATGCCGTGGGGTGTTTCATCGTACATGTTATTATCATACCAATCTAGAGCCTTAGCGTTTTCTGCCGTTTTATTATACCTTGCCACAGCCTGCCAAGAATCTTCGCCATCAAAACCATTGTAATCTTTATTATCCATAAAGTTGCTGGCAAAAGGAATACCAATAACTTCTTCTTCTACAGGGCGTGTGTGTATTTGATCCTCAATGGACATTTCTTCTTTCTCGCATGCCATACATATAACAGAACTGGGGAGTACCTCTAATCTATCTTCATCAATTTTTTTACCACAGGTCATACAATCTCCGTAGGTACCATTTTCGATTCGCTCTAAGGCAACCTTGACCTCTTGAATGCCGGCCTTTTCATTATTTTTCAAATTCATGTCCATCTCCATTTGAAAGGTTTCAGAACCTACATCGGCCGGATGGTTGTCATGAGTTGACAATTCGTCATCGTATTGTGGTAATGAAGTATTGGGATCATTTTCTTCCATAAGATTTAAAGTTCTTTCAAGGTTATTTTTCTCATCCAACAATAGCTTTTTATAATGCTCTAACTTTTTATTATCCATAGAATTAAACCTCCAAAGTGATCTTTTAAAATATCTGTTATGTATTATATT
>JAKSCF010000644.1 GCA_022360735.1 Clostridia bacterium | reverse complement strand
GCTTAGGCAAAATCTCAGGTTATCGAAAAAGTACTAGAAAAATGAATGCAGGTGTATGAATATATTAACGAATATTTATACGCCTGTATTCATTTTTCGATAGCGTCAGATTTTGCTTAGTATAATGACAAAGTAAAAATAGCAAGAGTTATAAAAGATATTACCGCAAATGACGATATGGTGTATAATAAAAAGAAAAATATAAAAAGAGGTAAAGATATGTCAATGGGCTTTAATCTAAGGAATTTTATATTATTTATTATAGGCATTTTTCTATTGATATTGTTGATACCCAATAATATTGTTCTAGAAAAATTGGGCTTGGAATCAATTCTATATCATCAAGTATATCATTTTGAAGAACAATTAATGAATTTAGGAAATCATCAAAATGAAATTGATATTATGGCTGCAAATAATATACAGAATATAATAGGTTCAACTATATTGTTTGGAGCTATGCTATCATTGATTGTATTTAATGCCGTTTTATCCATTCGAATGATTGATAAAAACCATTTTTTTGTCTTTGCACTTTTTTGCATTATATTATTATTTGAGATGTCATATAGCGGTGTTATGTATTTTTTAAATGAAAATATAGATAAGTTTCTTTCAACATCTAAGCTCATTTTATTAAACATAATCATTATATTAATGATGGTCTTTGCACGCACGTATTTAGATTTTAGCAGCTATAACGAGAAGATTTATAAAAGTATGACTGTATTTGTGGTATTGCCTTTTATTTCCATCTTCTTTTTCTTCATTGGTATGACCTACCTTGCTGTATTACTGACATGTATACTCATTATTATTTCATCTCTTTATTTGCTGAAGGTGTGCATTTATGACATAAGAGAGAATAATTCTAGGAACACAAAATTTTTTATCGCTGTTTTATTATCTCTTTTAATAGGTGGGGGTATATCTTTTGCCGCTGGCATGAGATATATAGAAAACAACTATTTTACAGATCATGTGTTTGAACTGACCAGTACGATTGCAATTTTAATTATATCATATGCATTGTCAGGTAAGTTGTTTCTATTGCAGCAGACAAATAAGGAGTTAATGAAGTCCGAACATTCATTAACATTATTAAGTCTTACAGATGAATTAACGAAGCTTTATAATAGAAGATATTTTAATGAACGATTAAAATATGAAGTCGAACAAGCCCATATAAGCGGTAAAGCATTAACCCTTTTGTTAGTGGATATAGATTATTTTAAGAACTTTAATGACACTTATGGCCATCATGAAGGGGATAAGGCTTTAGCAAAATTAGGTAAAATAATATTAGAAAATATTCGCCAAACCGACTATGCTTGTAGATATGGAGGAGAAGAATTCGGAATTATTTTACCAAATACCAGTAAGATAAAAGCAGACAAGTATGTAGCGGATCGATTACATAAAACATTAGAAAAAAGTGTATTTGCGTTTACTAGAAAAGGAAAAGTATTTATAACCGTTAGTATTGGTATTTGTGAATTACAATCAAATGACAGCGCCGAAACTTTGCTGGAGCATGCTGATGAAGCGTTGTATAAAGCCAAAACATTGGGCAGGAATAGAACCGTTATTTATAATACCAGATGGGCTAAGGATACTTCACAATAAAAGATCAGGTTTTTAAAAGCACTGCATTTAGAAATATGTGGTGTTTTTTTAATAATTATTTTGAAATTTGTAGAAAAAAATATATAAAAGTATTGATAATGATAATCGATATCAATATACTATAATTAAGAAGACCTATTTATTTATATAATAATAGTGCTAATAATAAGGGGGAAGGGTCATGCCGCATTGTTGCTATAGTCAATGTATGCTTTCAGATAATGTTCATGATGAATTTATTCAATGGTTAGTTGAAATATTAGGTCCGGTATTAATGGGGAATAAGCCCGCAGAAATACTTAGTTTTTCTCATGGTGATAAAAGTTCTCCGGAGAAAATAGAAAATATTCAATTATATTTAAGCAGATGTAAAAGAGTAAAATATAGAATTATAACATATAAGAAAAGTAGTGTTAAAGTTTTGTTTTATAATACATTAACTTTAGACAAAACACTACAAGAATCGAGAAATATCATCTTTTTAAGGAAAAATGGCTATCCGGATGAATATAATATGAATAAATATATAGAACACGTTATAAAAAAAATAAAAAAAGGTAGTATTCCCCATGAAATAGGCGTGTTTTTAGGATATCCTTTAAAGGACATTATGGGCTTTATGGGTCATCCGTCATTAAAGCTTACTAAGGTTAATGGCTGGAGAATTTATGGGAATCCAAAGATATCAGATGAAAAATATGAATCCTTTTTATTAGGCAGAAATAAAATAAAAGAATTACTGCTTACCAACACACCTGAAAATATTTTAGCTTCAATCTAAACTATTGCTTTTTACTTCTATTATCTATAATATTATTTTAGAGATAAGGAAGGGGAAAAAAATGAAAGATAAAAAACAATATAGAGAGCCAGAAGTTGATATGACCCCGGTAAGTCAAAGAGATACCAGTGATTTACCAATTTGGATTCAAAAAATTACACCTTATTTTTTTATTTTTTTTAGGAGTATACATTATAAGTATGCCAATTTATAAAGGCAGCATTTTTTCCATAGAGATGGTTGTATGTATTGTTTTAGGTGGGCTTTTAATAAGAGGTGGTATTAAAGGCATGATTAAAAGAAAAAATGAAAGAAAAGAGTAGAATAATTAATCAGATGGTGATGAAATGAAAATAAATAGATTACTGGAAATAGTAATTATCTTATTAAATAAAAAAATGGTTACGGCAAAAGAACTGTCTGAAAGGTTTGATGTTTCAACCCGGACCATATATCGGGATATTGATATACTTTCTTCATCCGGCATTCCTATTTATACCAATAAAGGAAATGGCGGCGGAATTGCTTTATTAGAGAACTTTACCATGAACAAAACATTGCTTTCTGAAAAAGATAGTGAAAGTATTATCTTAGCTTTAAAGACCTTGCAAGCTACAAAATATCCTGAAATAGAACTGGTTTTGGATAAGCTGGGAGGACTGTTTGGTAACGTTCGTGCTGAAGACTGGGTAACGGTTGATTTTTCAAGATGGGGTGAAGATTCTTTAATAGAATCCAAATTTAATAATATTAAAAAAGCCATATTAGAGCGAAAAATAATATGTTTCGATTATGTCAATTCATTCAATCATAAAAGCAGCAGAAAAGCTGCGCCTATAAAATTATACTTCAAAGGTGAATCCTGGTATGTATGGGCTTATTGTATTGAAAAACAAGGTATACGTTTGTTTAAATTGTCTAGAATGAAGCATCTAAAAATGACCGATGATTCTTTTAACCGAAATGAAAAGGTAAAGGAATTGGAAAAAATAAAACAAAAACAACAGGCCCCACCCATGGTTAAACTAAAGCTTGAATTTCAACCCAGTGTTTTATACCGTTTATATGATTATTATGATGACGATATGATACAACAAAATAAAGATGACACTTACACTCTAAATGTTGAATTTCCTGAAGATGAATGGATTTATTCCTATATCATGTCTTTTGGGTCTTTGGTCAAAGTCCTAGAGCCCGAATATGTACGAGATGAAGTCATCAAAAGGTTTTCTAAAACTTTAGAACAATATAATGGAGTAGAGAACAGGTGACAGATAAGTACAAATATACTATTTACAAATACTTTAGGATATGGTAATCTATTTTCAATAATTAAATAATGAATACTTCAGGGCAGGGTGAAATTCCCGACCG
>JAKSCF010000672.1 GCA_022360735.1 Clostridia bacterium | reverse complement strand
GAAGAAATTAAAGGTCTCTTGGTCATTTCATCCAACAACTTTTTTGTAATCGTTGTATATATGTCTGCACCTCTAGCCACCTCATAAATGGCATTAAAACCAACCCTTTTCAATGATGAAAGAATTTTTTTAGGTGAGATACTATCTTCAAATTGTCCCATAAGCGTTGGTGCAGCCAGTGCTACCTTATATTTATAGGATTGTATTTCCTCAATTGAATTAGTAATACTTTTCTTAGCTGTCTGTACACATGTACGAATACATTCTCCACAGTCAATACATCGTTCAGGAAGAATCATTGCTTTTCCATCTTTAACTCTGATTGCTTGTGTGGGGCATCTTTTAATGCAGCTTGTGCATCCTATGCATTTGTCTTCGTCTAGTACTACAGAATGAAAATATTCTTGCATAAACCCAACCTCCACAAATACAAAAATAGAATAACAATTGTTTTGTTATGAGTATTTGTTATACAATATATATTAATGAAATAGAGAGGAAATGTAAATACTAATAGCATAAGATAGAAAAAATAGGAATTTGATAAGGGAGGCTACTATGAGTAACGAATCAAAAAGACTTAGACGAAGAGAAGAAATCAGTGATGCGTTTAAATGGGATTTAACCAAGTTATATGCTGACGATGCTCAATGGGAGGAAGATTTTAAAGCTGTAAGAGCGTTGACGGATGAGGTAGCAGCATATGCAGGTAGATTAGGCGAAAGCGCTGATGTATTATTAGAGGTATTAGAAAAGAAAGATGGATTATCTAGAAAGCTGGGGAATATTTACGTTTACTCTAGAATGAAAAAAGATGAAGACAACCGAATTGCAAAATATCAAGCGATGAGTGAAAAAGCCCAGTCATTATCTGTTGAAACCAGTATGAAGCTTTCTTTTTTCACACCTGAAATGATTGAGATTCCCGAAGAAAAGTTAGAGGGATTTTTAAAAGAAAAGGAAGGCCTTAAAGTATATGAATTTTTCTTTAAAGATCTCATGAGGCAGAAAGAACATGTTCTTTCCAAACAAGAAGAACAAATCATTGCACAATTTGGAGAAATTGTTTCAGCACCTGGAAATATTTTCAGAATGATCAATAATGCTGATATTAAATTTGGAACCATCCAAGATGCTGACGGTGAAGAAGTAGAAGTAACACACGGTACTTATATAAAGCTGATGGAGTCTTCTGACCGACGAGTGAGAAAAGAAGCATTTAAAGCTCTATATTCAGCTTATGAAAAACAAAAGAATACCTTGGCTTCTACATACAATTACAGCACCAAAGGGGATGTGATGTATGCTAAATTAAGAAAATACAAATCTGCTTTAGGTCAAGAGCTCAGCGGGGATATGATTCCATTAGATGTATATGATAATTTAATTGAAACGGTTCATGAGCATATTGATGTTATGTATCGATATGTTAATGTGAGAAAGAAAATGCTTAATTTAGGTGAGCTGCATTTCTATGATTTATATACACCCATCGTAAAAGAAGCAGACAGAAATATTCCGTATGAAGAAGGGTTGGATATTATTCGAGCGGGATTGAAGCCAATGGGAGATGAATACATTTCCATTATGAATAAGGGCTTTGAAAGCAGCTGGATAGATGTTTATGAAAATCAAGGAAAAACCAGTGGGGCGTACTCTTTTGGTACGTATGACAGTCCGCCATATATCATGTTGAATTACACCAATACCATTAAAGATGTTTTCACCACTGCACATGAAATGGGACACTCTATGCATTCGTATTTCACCAGAAATACGCAGCCTTATGTTTATGGGGGGCATTCCATTTTTACTGCTGAGGTAGCCTCAACCGTAAATGAAGCCTTGCTGATGGATTACATGATTGAGAATTCGAAAGATAAATCTGAAAAAATGTATTTGCTGAACTATTATCTTGAACAGTTTAGATCTACTCTTTTTAGGCAAACCATGTTTGCAGAATTTGAAAAATTGACCCATGAAGCAGTTGAATCAGGTGAAGTATTGACATCAGAATGGTTGTGTGATGAGTATTTAAAATTGAATCAATTGTACTATGGCGACAATATCGTCTATGATGATGAAATAAAAATGGAGTGGGCGCGTATTCCGCATTTCTACTCAGCATTTTATGTTTATAAATATGCGACGGGATACTCCGCTGCAATTGAATTATCAAAACAAATTAGAGAAGAGGGAGAGCCTGCAAGAAACCGATATATAGAATTTTTAAAATCCGGTGATTCCGACTATCCTACTAATCTATTGAAAAAAGCGGGTGTAGACATGACCAACCCAGAGCCGATACGAAGTGCAATGAAAACTTTTAGAAATTTGGTTGAACAATTTGAAATGTTTGTGTAATATTTTTATAAGGACCGTAAAGGGGGAATAATAAAGTGAATAATTTACTAAAGAATAAAAATAT
>JAKSCF010000624.1 GCA_022360735.1 Clostridia bacterium | reverse complement strand
CACGCTGAAAAACTGGCAGACTTTATCCATCCCCTTCCCGTGCGCCTCAACCTCATCCCCTGCAACCCCATCCCGGGCAAACCCTTCGAAAGCCCAAACGACGAAGCCATGCACCAGTTCGCCCAGGCCCTCACCCACCGGGGTGTGTTCGTCATCAAACGGTGGAGCAAAGGCCGGTCCGTCTCTGCCGGCTGCGGCCAGCTTGGCCGTGATACAGTAAAATCCCAGTGCGTTTGTGCATTTCCAACAATGTCGGAAAAAAAATGAGTCCCAATGCCGCTGAATTGCTATTTTGAAAAATGTTGCAGATGCTTTATTAACAAGGGGTTTGGTGTTCCTCCCAACGATTTTACTTTTTCTATGTCCTCTATTGCTTTTTCATATTGTTTTAATTTGTAGAAAGCGGCTGCTCTATTATTAAAAAGAATCGGGTTATCCGGGATCAGCTTTTCAGCCTCATTGTAATTAATTACTGCATTGTCATAATCTTCCATATGTTGAAAGGTATTCCCCCTATTGAAAAACACTTCGTAGACCCGACCTGAAACGGCTTCAGCCTGATTGAATATCTTTAACGCATCTTCAAATCTTCGATTGTCGATTAAAACAATTCCTTTATTAACGTATGCAACCACATTTTTTGAATTGATTGCGATCACCCGGTCAAAATCATTGACAGAATCAGAGAATCTCTCCATTCGGTGATGTATATAGCCGCGAAGCAAATACGCTTTTTCGTGGGAAGGGGTCAGCGCCAATAAAAAATCAACATCAATTAATGCCTTTTTTAAAAGGCCCATTTCCAAATAGGCCTTTGCTCTATAATAATACGATGAGTCGTAGTTTGGTTCATATTTTATACTTGCAGAAAAATCAGCGACAGCATTTTGGTATTGCTTTAGATTGAGGTAGGCTTTACCACGAATAACATATGAGTTGAATATTTCAGGGTTCAACTCTATTGCTTTGGTCGCCGATAATACAGCATTACTATAATCTCCGAGTTTCTCATATAAAATCCCCTTGTTATTGTGCGCTTCTACTTGGTGGGGTTTCAACGAAACAGATTTGTTGAAATCCTGTAAAGCCCTTTTGTACTCTCCCTTTGCCATAAATGCACACCCACGGCTGTTGAATGCTTTAAATTCACCGGGAGAGTTTTTTATACAACTGCTCCAAAGCGTAATTTCATCTTTCCACACCGGAATTTGAATAAAATAGCTCCATACGAAAAAGAAAGTAATAATAGATACCATTATTCCTCTTTTCCATAGGCTGCGGTATTGCTCAAAAATGAAGGCAAACAGGATCGATATTCCAAACATGCTCAAATAGGTGTAGCGATCTGCAACAGTCGACCATTCCTGGAAAATAAAATCTTTTAATCCGGATACAGGTAAGATGCCGATAACAAAGACGACTGATGAAAGTAGAAAGACGCGATGCCATTTTTTCCGTTTAAACCAAAGCAAGGTGCCCATACCTAAAGGAATAATACTACTGCTGTAAAACCACCACTGGCCAATCAAATACTCAGGCCTCATTGCATAAGAAGGGGATAAAAAAAATGGCATTATAATTTTATACATGTAGAATGTTATTGAAAAAAGAAAAAGAAACGGTTTTTGCCAAATTGGATTTCCTATAGTTTGTTCCTGGGCTGAATTCGTCACCCAGGCAATCAATAAAACAGGTATTATCATACCCCCCAAATGAAATACCGAGGATCTTATTCGATTATAAAAAAAATACTCAAGTGATAAAGCCAGCAACGGCATTACTATGGTCGAAGGTTTGAACAGGAGGGAAATTATAAATAGTAAAAAACATAAAGAATAGTAGGTATTGACTCTGTTCCCATTTATATTTTTATGTTTCAATTTGCAGCATAGAAGATAGACATAAAGAGATAAAAACATGAAAGATGCTGCTGCAAGGCCTCTCATTTCTGATATCCATGCAACTGCCTCTACTTGGATAGGGTGTACTAAAAATAGTAACGAACCAATTGCTGCTGCCCAAGATGATCGAACAACCTGCCTCAACAGCATAAAAATTAAAAGCCCATTACAGGTGTGTATCAATATATTGGCAGCGTGAAATATGGGAGCCCCGTCTATTTCCGGGAAAAAACTTCCAATGTATTTTAAAATCCCCCAAACAGTATATGACATTGGAATATAGAGCGCCTTATGAATTTCTTTCCAAAAATAAGATACACTCTCCAATGAAGGGGAAATTGAGTATGTGTTTTCACCTAAATGAACATGGATATCATCCCAAACGAACTCATATTCTGTTGTTTGCCAATACAAAAGCCAGGTAAAAAGAATCAGCCCTGCTATAATGTATATCGTCGTTTTATTTGTGCCTGAAGTTTCCATTGAAAATCCATTTTTTTTAATTGGCGAGGTCTCACCGGTAAAAAATTTTCTAATTCACCAAAGCTTTCTATCATAATTCCGAATAGTTAAATCCTAATATCATTTTTCCTTTTCAAAGGGCAGCGAAAACAAAGAAACCCGATTAAAATCTTCATACACTCCCCCAAGTATCCCCCTATTAAAACCTCGGCACAGGTCATTGGCAAGTCCGGATCATGTAAATTCTGCACAGCCTCCGGATTCGATAAGAAGTCGTTTATGGGTGATAGGAACACTTACTTTATTCTCAATGCGGGTTTCACCGCGTGGCAAATTTCTGAATTTCGGGTGCCTTGACAGGAGGGGGAAACTGTGAATATTTTGCGGTTCAGGATAACTTTTTAAGCGGGACGCAAATGAACTAT
>JAKSCF010000409.1 GCA_022360735.1 Clostridia bacterium | reverse complement strand
CCTCAGGATATAATGCCGCTTTTATAGACTCCAGTCCGGGTGATGCAATAGGACCAGGCGGTAAACCTTTATGCAGATAAGTATTATATGGCGATTCAATTCGTGTATCGGCAGTAGAAAGCTTTGGTTTTACTTCACCCAACACATATTGAACCGTAGCACAGGATTGAAGCATCATATCAATTTCTAATCGGTTATGAAACACACTTGAAACAATAGGTCTTTCCTTATTCAAAAGAGATTCTCTTTCAATAATCGATGCTAAAGTAATGATGTCTTTTATGGAAAACCCTAATTCTTCTACGCGTTGGTAATACTCATCCGTAAATAGTTGGTCAAACCGAGTCAACATTTTATCAATAATTTCTTCTTCAGAAGCATTGGTATATATTTCGTAGGTATCAGGAAACAAGAATCCCTCTAACCTATTTTCTTCTTTTGGCAAATCTTTTAGAAAATCATAAGAAAAATCTCCATCAGCTATGATATCAAAAAATTCTTCTCTATCGATAAGACCTTGTTCTTCAAGAACATCTGCTACTCTTTTTAAATCATACCCTTCCGGTATCGTAAATCTCACCGTATCTTTTTCTGCACTGCCCTGCTTCATAAATGACATAATTTCTTCCATGGACATATTAAAACCAAGCATATAAGTTCCTGCTTGATACTTACCATCATAATTCTTTTTCCTACTTAAATATTTAAATGTAAAATCACTGCGTATTAAACCATGATTTTTTAATATATTCGCAATATCTTCGGTTGTACTTCCCGAAGGAATATCCACTGCAATATACTCATTGCTTTCCATATCCATTGGCATTGCCATTTTTTCTGTATATTGGTTAAAAAACATATAACCCAAAACCAACAAAAAAGCTAGTAGTATCAATCCTATCAATTTTTTCATATTATGTCCCCCAATCTAAACGATTGCAACCTATTTTGAAAACCATTATTATAACATCGTCTTAATTTATTACTACTTAAAAACATATTAATAACCAACATTTGCTGATACGAATTAGTATAATTCACTACAGGAGATATTTGGTATATAATTTGTAATCAATCAGAAAAAAATCCCATAGGGATTTTTTAGCTTTTAAGCTCTGGACAAATATTCACCTGTTCTTGTGTCAATCTTAATAACTTCCCCTTCTTCGATAAAAATTGGCACTTGAATCACAGCACCGGTCTCTACTGTTGCCGCTTTTGTAACATTAGTAGCGGTATCTCCTTTTATGCCCGGTTCTGTTTCAGTTACTTGTAACTCAACAAAATTTGGTGGTTCAACCAGAAAAGCATTTCCTTTATAAAACTTTATGGTTGCCATATCATTTTCTCTTAAATAGATGATTGCATCCTCTACTTGGTCATTTGTCAATGGTACTTGATCATAGCTTTCCAAATCCATGAAATAATATAGTTCACCATCATTATACAAGTACTGCATTTGTTTTGTTTCAATATGTGCCTTTGGGAATTTATCATTTGGATTAAAAGCTTCTTCTCTGGTAGCACCTGTCAGTATGTTTTTATATTTTGTTCTTACAAAAGCAGATCCTTTACCTGGCTTTACGTGTTGAAAATCTAATATAACATGCGGTTGTCCATTAATTTCAAAAGTTACACCTTTTCTAAAATCACCTGCATAAATCATAAAATTTACCTCCTATTGTAATATTCTTTTATTAACCCTTATACCACTATAAGTTCTTTTTTAGATGAAGTAAGATTTTGTATGCCATCTTCTAATACAACTACCAAATCTTCAATTCGAACACCAAATTTTTGGGGCAGATATATGCCTGGTTCTACAGTTACAACCATGTTCTTTGCAAGTTGGGTATCATAAGTTGGGTTAAGCCGAGGTAATTCATGAACCTCCAGACCAACACCGTGGCCCAGCCCATGGCCAAAATAATTGCCATACCCTGCTGATTCAATGACAGCTCTGGCAGTCTTGTCAATATAGGAAGCCTTTTTACCGGCACAAATAGTATCTAATGCTTCTCGTTGAGCTTTTTTAACAATCTCATAGACTTCTTTTTGTTCATGATCAATATTTCCCACTGCTAAGGTTCTTGTCATATCTGAACAATACCCATTAACAACACAGCCAAAATCCATAGTGAGTATATCTCCGTCTTCAACGACTTTATCACTTGCACCGGCATGAGGTTTTGACGATTGATACCCAGAAGCAACAATACTATCAAAGGATAAATGGGATGCACCTGATTTTTTCATAAAAAACTCTAATTCCAGTGCAATTTCCTTCTCCGTTACACCAGGTTTTATAAAATCTAAAATATGAGTAAAAGCATCATCTGCAATGGCTGCGGCACGCTTGATATGAACAATTTCTTCATCATCTTTTATCATTCTTTGCTGTTCAATCATTTCTTGAACAAATGAAAGCCGTTTGAGAGGAAAAACACTTCTTAGTTTCTTAAATTCCAAGACAGTCATATGTTTTTCCTCAAAACCTAAAACCATTTTATCGTATTTTTTTAAAAAATCAAATATAGTAAAATGGTTGTTAATCTGAATGATTTCAAATAATTCTTTTTTTGATTCAGCTGCTTCCAAATATCTGAAATCCGTTACTAAAAAATTATCCTTATCTGTAAAGACTATGTAGTAATTGGATGATAAAAATCCAGAAAAATAGTATTTATCCTCAGGCTTAGATAATAGTAAAATAGATATACCATTCTTTTTCATATTATTTTTTAATTTTTTAACCCTATTCAAATACAAGTCATTACACAACTTTAATCACTTCTCCCAATATCCCATATATATCTGCCATCATCTTAGATAAAACCATTTCTGCTTGTAGATATTCGCCTGCTTTAGGATCTTTAACAATGATTTGATACAATTCTTGTATTTGCTGCATTTTATCTTGTTCGACTTCATTTCCAAACATCTGCTGCGTTTGTATTTCCATTTGCTTTTGTTGAAAATCATCAAGCATTTTTTTTAAGCTCTCATCTTTTGATATTTCTTGTTTTAAACTGTTATACTGCTTAAACTCTTGGGATTCTTTCAAAGCTTTAGCCAATTGATGTGCATGATCATATACATTCATTTTTATTTCCCCTTTCTATATCTAATTAAGTGGAATTTTATTATTTAAACCTCCATAATGATAGGAAGTATAACCGGATTTCTTTTGGTTTTGGTATAAATGAATTCTTTTAACTCTTCTCTGATAGCATTTTTTAATGCCGCCCATTCTCTTATACCTTCATCCTGACACTTATCTAATCTTTCTTTAACCGTCTGCTTAGCAGAATCCATTAAGTCTTCAGATTCTCTAACATATACAAACCCTCTGGAAATTAAGTCAGGTCCTGAACATATTTGTCCTGTTTCTCTTTCTAAAGCAACGACAACAATAATCAATCCACTTTCTGATAGTAAACGTCGATCTCTCAGTACAATATTACCAACATCACCTACACCAAGTCCATCTACTAATATTTTTCCTGATGGCACATTTTTTGTTGCCATTTGAGCACGTTTTCTGTTTAATTCCAATACTTGGCCGGTTTCTAAAATAAATATATTTTCCTTAGGCATTCCAAGATTATTTGCAATCATAGCGTGACGTCTTAAGTGCTTATATTCTCCATGAACCGGCATAAAATATTTCGGACGTACTAAGGAATGCATCAACTTTAACTCTTCTTCACAGGCATGACCTGAAACATGTATATCGGCTAGATCAGAATAGATAACATCTGCTCCTTTTTCGAAAAGTCTATTGACGACATTGGATACTGTTTTTTCATTGCCCGGAATTGGGCTTGAAGATAGAATAACCATATCACCTTTTTTTATTTGTACAGATTTGTGCTCTGATGAAGCCATCCTTGCTAGTGCAGACATGGGTTCTCCTTGGCTGCCTGTTGTGATAATCACAACTTTATTTTCGTCTATAGAATTAATCTTATTGATATCTACTAATAACTTCTTAGGGATCTTCAAATACCCTAATTCTGATGCAACATTAGCTACATTCACCATACTCCTGCCGGAAATAGCAACTTTTCGGTCAAATTTGACTGCTGCATCAATAATTCTTTGTACACGATGTACATTAGATGCGAAGGTAGCAATAATGATTCTGCCTTCGGTGGTCCTAAAAAGATTCTCCAGTGTAATGCCCACTGTTTTCTCTGACATTGTAAACCCTTTACGTTCAGCATTGGTACTATCTGCTAACATTAACAAAACACCTTTTCTGCCTATATCTGCAAATCGATGAAAATCTATAGGTTCACTATCAACCGGGGTATAATCAATTTTAAAGTCACCTGTGTGGACAATCATTCCCATAGGTGTATTGATTGCCAATGCTACAGCATCTGCAATAGAATGATTCGTTCTAATCAGTTCAACAGAAAACACCCCCAGTTTAACCACATCACCGGGTTTAACGACATTCAATTGAGCTGAGGTAGCTATCGAATGTTCTTTCAATTTGTTCTCAACTAAACCTAAAGTCAATTTTGTTCCATAAATCGGTATATCTATCTCTTTTAACAAATAAGGTATTGCTCCAATATGGTCTTCATGACCATGGGTCAAAACCATTCCTCTTATTCGATCTCTGTTTTTCAAAAGATATGCAAAATCCGGAATAACGATATCAATTCCAAACATCTCATCTTCAGGAAAAGATAATCCACAATCTATGATCATAATATCATTTTTATATTCTATTACGGTTAAATTTTTACCGATTTCATTTAATCCACCTAGTGGAATTACTTTTAAAAAATTTTCTTCTTTGGGCAAATAACATCCCTCCTATGTTTTTTTTCGTATTAATAATTTTTATCGACTACTTTACAACAATATTAACCAGCTTTTTAGGTACCACAATAACTTTAATTATATTTTTACCTTGAGTATATTGGGATACTTTTTCATTGGATCTGGCTATATCTTCTAATTCTTCTTTAGATAGATTAGCTGCTACATTAATTTTACCCTTTACTTTTCCATTGATTTGAATCACCATTTCTATGGTGTCTTTAACTAATGCTTTTTCATCAAGTTCAGGCCATTTTTGATTAAATATGGAATATTTATATCCCATTTGCTCCCACATTTCTTCACAAAAATGCGGTGCAAAAGGTGCTAATAATAAGAGTAAATCTTTAATCGCATCCTCTAACACTTGTGTGTTTTTTTCATTCAATGCATCATATTTATATAGAGCATTGATCAACTCCATTAATCTTGCAATAGAAGTATTGAATTGGAATTTCTCCGCATCTTCGGTTACGCCTTTAATGGCGGTATGACGTACAAAGTTTAACTCCTTTTCTTCTTCACCAATATCATTCTTCCCTGATTCTTTTTTATTAATAAATTTTTCTACTAATCTTTCAATCCTATTTGTGAATTTTGCAATAGCTTTTATGCCGTCATCACTCCAAGGACCACCTTCTGTATATGCAAAACCAAAAGCAAGATACAATCTAAAGATATCTGAGCCATATTCGTCAATGTACTCATCCGGAGATATGGTATTGCCTTTAGATTTACTCATTCTATTTCCATCCGGACCTAATATGGTGCCTTGATGTACCAAAGAAAGAAAAGGTTCATCAAAATCCAGATAACCCATATCTCGTAATGCTTTTGTAAAGAAACGCGCATAAAGAAGATGCATGGCAGCATGCTCAGCACCGCCGACATACTTGTCAACCGGTAACATTTGATTGGTCCAGTCTTTGTTAAACGCTTCCTTGTCATTCCTATTATCCGGATAGCGTAGAAAATACCATGAGGAACAAACAAAAGTATCCAATGTATCCGGGTCTCTTTGAGCTTTTCCACCGCATGTTGGGCAGGTTACATTAATGAATGCTTCACATTTTGTTAACGGCGATTCACCATCAGGCGTAAACTCTACATTGTAAGGCAGTTCAACCGGCAGGTCTTTCTCCGGTACAGGCACCACACCGCACTTCTCGCAGTGAATGATTGGAATAGGAGAACCCCAGTATCTCTGACGAGAAACCAACCAGTCACGCAGTCTGTAGTTGATCTTTAACTCACCTTGATGATTCGTCTCTAATTTTTTTACAATGTTAATCTTAGCATCAGCAGATGATTGCCCTGTGTGTTCCATACTGTCTACCAATTGTCCATACTCAGTAAAAGGCAGCGCATCATCCATATTATTGACACCGGCGATAACTCTTTTTATTGGCAATTCATATTTTTGTGCAAATTCATAATCTCTTTCATCATGACCCGGTACAGCCATGACACATCCTGTACCATAACCGGCCAATACATAATCAGCGATCCATACGGGTACTTGATCTCCATTTACAGGGTTTATGGCATATGCACCGGTAAAAACGCCGGTTTTTTCTCTAACGGTTGACATTCTTTCAATTTCTGATTGTTTTTTTGCTTGGGCTTTATATTCTTCTACAGCACCTTTATATTCGTTAGTCGTTACTTTATCAACCAGCTCACTTTCGGGAGCTAACACAACATATGTACAGCCATATAGCGTATCGGCTCTTGTGGTAAACACTTTAAAGCTCAAATCGCTGTCTGCAAATTTAAATTCCAGCTCTGCACCTTCAGACCTGCCAATCCAATTCTGCTGAATTTTTTTAGTTTTTTCAGGCCAATCGATCTTTGGCAAAAAATCTAAAAGTTCTTGTGCATACGCCGTTATCTTGAAGAACCATTGTGTTAAGTCTCTTTTTGTTACTTCATTTTTACACCGTTCACATTCACCTTCAATAACCTGCTCATTTGCTAAAACGGTCTTACAGCTTGGGCACCAATTGACAGGTGCGTTCTTTCTGTAGGCTAAGCCGTTTTCATAAAGCTTAAGAAATATCCATTGTGTCCATTTATAGTACTCAGGCCCGCAAGTTACCAGTTCATATTCCCAATTAAAAGTTGCCCCCATTTTTTTTAACTGCGTTTCCATTGTCTCAATGTTTTTATAAGTGGAATCTTTAGGATGTATGCCTGTATTTATAGCGTAATTTTCAGCAGGCAGTCCAAAGGCATCAAATCCTTGTGGATGAAAGACATTATGGCCTTGCATTCTTTTCATACGAGCCCATGAATCTGTTAGACCATAATTATACCAATGTCCCACATGAAGATTCGCACCTGATGGATAAGAAAACATTTCTAAGCAATATAATTTATTTTCCACATCTTTCTCATTAAATTTATAAATCTCTGTTTCTTCCCATTTTTTTTGCCATTTATTTTCAATAAATCTATGATCGTATACTGACATTTTTAACCTCCGATATTAATTTAATTATTGCGCATATTATTCTATAGTGTCTTGGTATGGAATTGCATTGCAGTCATCCCATAATTTTTCAATATTATAACGCTGTCTCTGTTCTTCTAAAAATAGATGTACAATCATATCACCAAAGTCTAATAATATCCAACCTGAAGTTTCTTTTCCTTCTTTATGGTATAAAGGAAAATTGTTTTCTTCTAACCCTTTTTCCACTTCTTCTGCTAATGTTTTTAATTGCCTCTCAGACGTCCCGTGGGCAATAACAAAAAAATCTGTGAAGCTGGAATTCTCAGAAACATCCAATATTACGATGTCTTTTCCTTTTTTTCCATCTATAATGTCGGCAGCTTTTATTGCATGTTCTTTATTGACCATTTTTTCCTCCTTTGTTTATTAATAAGTAGTTCCTTGCCAGCAAAGTATCTATATGAAGATATTCTTTTCTTTCTATAACATATTTTATTGATAAATCCAAAGCTAATAAGCAGGCTTCATCAATATTTTCATAACTTAATACTCTTAATGCCTCAATATCGTTAAACATTCTATTGGGTTCAATAATATCTGCTAAAAATATGATCTTCTCTAATAGAGACATATTTTCTTTTCCGGTAGTATGAAAAGAAACCGCATTAATGATATCTTTATTATTGACTTGAAATTCATCTTTAATCAGTTCAGCTCCTACTTTTGAATGAGCCAATGAAATATTGTTTAAATATATATTATCCAGTTTATATTTTTTTACATATGTATTCATTGTATTTTGGTCATATTCTCTGCCTATATCATGTAATAAAGCAGCCAATACAACATGTTCTTCATTATCATATCCATAACATTCTGCAAGCTTGATGGCTTCTTCTTTCACTGCAAGGGTATGTATTAGCCTCTTTTTGCTCAGTCTATTACTTATTTTATCAAGCAAAGCAGCTTCATTCAACTTATCCACCTCATTTATACAGTTCGTTTTTATATATATACTGTTCTACGCCTTCAGGCACTAAGTATTTAATAGCTTTATTATTGAATACTCTATCTCTGATATCGGTTGAAGATATATCAAGGGCCGGAATATATGCCAAATGTATGATTGCTTTATACTTTTCTCTTAATAAAGCAACTTTTTCTTCAAGCTTTTTATTCTCTAAACCAGGCCTGGTTCCTGCAATAAAACCGCACATCTTTAATAATTCATCTGATTTTTTCCACGCTTCTATTTCCAGCAAAGCATCTGCACCTGTAATAAAATAAATATCCACATCTTTACCATATACTTCTTTCAAATTCTGCAGGGTAAAGAAAGTATATGAAATCTCAGGTGAACGCACCTCAATATCAGATACTTGAAAGTTAGGATTTTGGATCGTTGCCAGCTCGGTCATCATATAACGGTGCATATTATCACTTACTTTCAGGTTATTTTTATGAGGTGGAATACCAGCCGGAATAAAAATAATCTTATCTAAATGATACTCACATCGAACATGCTCGGCTAAAGCTAAATGCCCGTAGTGGATAGGATCAAAAGTTCCTCCCATAGCACCAATTCGTTTTTTCATCACCCATCAATTCCTTTAGAATACTATTCTTGTTTCGCGTCCATATTCAACTGAATTTTTAGTTCATCCAGTTGCTTTTCATCAGCTCGCACGGGCGCACTGCTTAATGGACAAACAGCATTTTGATTTTTGGGAAATGCGATGACTTCTCTAATATTATCATTGCCGTTTAAAAGCATAATCAATCTATCCAGACCATAAGCAATACCACCATGAGGCGGTGCTCCATATTTAAAGGCTTCCATAAAAAATCCAAATTTATTTTCAGCTTCTTCTTCGCATAATCCCAAAGCATCAAACATCTTTCTTTGAACACCATTATTATGGATTCTAATACTTCCTCCACCTAGCTCTACTCCATTTAAAACGATGTCATAAGCTTTAGCTCTTGTATTAGCGGGATCTTTCAGCAATAAATCTAAATCTTCGTCTTTTGGTGCAGTAAATGGATGGTGCATTGCAGTATATCGATCTTCTTCCTCATCATATTCTAAAAGAGGAAAATCGGTAACCCAAAGCAGATTATATTGATTTTCATCTAAAAGGTTTAATTGTTCTGCTACATGATTTCTTAAATGGCCTAAAGCATCAAACACTACTGAAGGTTTATCAGCTACTATAAATATGATGTCACCTGCTTTTGCATCGAATCTATCCAAAATTGCTTGTTGCTCTTCTTCAGATAAAAACTTAAATATTGGTGATTGAACTTCATTATTTTCATTAATTTTAATCCAGGCAAGCCCTTTAGCCCCATAGGTCTCTACAAATTTTTGCAGCTTATCAATATTTTTTCTGCTAAATTGTTCACCATACCCGGCAACATTAATACCTCTAACATCACCTTTTTTAGCTAATGCAGTTTGAAATACTTTAAATTCACACGCTTGCAGTATATCATTTAGGCATTTTAATTCAAATCCAAAACGTGTATCCGGCTTATCAATGCCGTATCTCTCCATAGCTTCGCTGTAAGGTATTCTGGGAATAGGCAGTATTATATCGATTCCTTTAATTTCTTTGAAAAGCTTTTTCAAAAATTGTTCGTTAATTTCTAATACGTCGTCCGTATCTACAAAAGACATTTCAACATCTATTTGAGTAAACTCCGGCTGCCTGTCTGCCCTTAAATCTTCATCTCTGAAACATTTTGTAATCTGATAATAACGATCTACTCCCGACAACATTAAAAGCTGTTTATACATTTGAGGTGATTGGGGTAACGCATAGAAATTCCCCGGGTTAACTCTACTGGGTACAAGATAATCTCTGGCTCCTTCCGGAGTCGGTTTAATCAACATAGGCGTTTCTACATCCGTAAATCCTTCGTTATCAAAAAATTCTCTGATAGTTTTAGTGATT
>JAKSCF010000280.1 GCA_022360735.1 Clostridia bacterium | reverse complement strand
TCTTTTTTGTCTCTTCAAGCTTTATGTTGACTGCTTCTTTCGAAAGTTTCTTTTCCTTTATATTCAACTTAACAGGCTTTTGATAGGCTGTACCCCCTTGTTGCATAACGATTTCAGCATCAATCACTTGGTCGCCTTCTCCTGCTTCCGATCTTTGAATTTCTGAAAACGTTGTTTCACTTAGCACTTGCTGTGTGGTATTGATCGTAAACAGCAAGCTGAATATAAGGCTTATGACGTAAAAACTTGCAGCAGTATCTCGTTTCTTCTTATGGATCAGTTCTGCAAAGTCCTTTTCTCCATAAAGAACCGTCATCTTTTTATTTAAAATATTATCCGAACCAAAAAATCTTTTGGGAAAAAATCCAATCAAAATATCTGCAACAGGATACAAAACAGCTAAAAAAGTCTCAGGTTTTTTTATAAAAACCTTCTTTATATTCATAATAAACAGTCCCAGAAGTAAACTGCTGCATAACAATCCTACACTCCATCCAACCATACCCTATACCTCAATATCTGTAATCTTTTCACTCCACTTATATGAAATCCCTATGGCAATCAGCCCCCCTGTCATCATCAACCGGCCTAGAAGGGTATGATACATTTTATCCAAGTATCCCGGTGACATCAGTAAAATAAATAGTATGACGATAAAAGGCATCATGGTTAAAATACGGGCTTCATATTTCTTTTGAGCAATAAGGCCTTCTATTTCCTGCCTTATATTTATTTTTTCAATAATCATATCCGAAGTCCGTCTCATAACCGCTTCCATATCGCCTCCGGTTTTACGACAAGTCACATACACATTTGTGAAATTCATGATATCCTCTATCTCTGTTCTTTGCGCAAAGTCCAATAGAATAACATCTATGCTTTCGCCGGCTTCTTGGAGTCTTTTAACCATAAAACCGAATTCTTTAACAATATAAGTATCATCGGAATATAACAATTGAAGGCTTTTATAAGTTTCCGAAACGGCTTGAGGCATTTGCTTACCGGCGCATATGAATGACGATAAGCTATATAGCGCATCAATGAATTGTTCGGATAACACTTTTTTTCTTTTTCTTACATAGCTCGGTAAAAAAAAGTGTTCGCTTAAAAAAGACAACGATGAAAATATAAGTGACAATAATATATTTTGATAAAAAATGTAAGCAGCAATAAATAACGTTATAAAAGATATGGTAAACAATTTGCTTTTTTCTCTTTTTGACATTTGATATTGATCATAATTTTCAGGTAATCCATTTTGCTCTCTTAATGTTTTTTTTGTCGAATCAGCCTTTTTAAATAAATATTTTTTCATTATTTACATCGTATCCCCATCATCTTAAGTTTTTCCACTCGCTGCAATGAATGACCTGTAGGTTTTAGTTCACCCACTATATTATTGTCTTCATCAGATTCCATATTAAATTGATACAATGGATTTAATAGTATTTCGCCCTTTTCCATACCAATGATTTCAGTAATCTCTAACACTCTTCTGGTATTATCCATTAGCTTTCCTAAGTGTATAATGATATCGATTGCAGATACAATCTGCCTCCTTACAGCATCCAGCGGAATATCAGCAGCCATTAACACCATAGATTCCAAACGACTCAGCATCCCTTTGGGAGAATTAGCATGCCCCGTACAAAGGGAACCATCATGACCTGTATTCATTGCTTGGAGCATATCTAAAGCTTCTTTGCCTCGAACTTCTCCAACAATAATTCTATCCGGTCTCATTCTTAATGAAGCTTTAATGAGCTGCTGAATGCTCACCTCCCCTATTCCTTGAACATTTGCATTTTTCGTTTCCAATTGAACAATATTTTCGATGTTTTCGATTTTCAACTCAGCAGAATCCTCAATCGTAATAATTCTTTCATTATAAGGAATAAAATTAGACAGCACATTTAGGAACGTGGTCTTCCCTGAGCTGGTTCCTCCGGATATAAAAATGTTGTATCTGGCTTTAACCAATTTACTCAGCAAATTGGAGGCATCAGGCGTTACCGTATTAAACTCTATCAAATCCTCCATGGTAATGTTTTGTTGAGGAAATTTTCTTATGGTTAAAATAGGGCCATTTAATGCAATGTTTTTAAATACTGCATTAACTCTTGATCCATCAGCCAATCTTGCATCTACAATGGGATTTAAATCATTAATTTCTCTATGCACTTTTGCAGCAATCCTTCTGATAACTTCTTCTAATTGTTCTACATCATGAAAGCTTTCCTTTACTTTTTTGATGTGTCCATTTTTTTCTATAAAAATATGATGAATACCATTCACCATGATTTCTGTTACGCTATCGTCATCTGCGTATGGCTGTAAAATATCCAAGTCCTTACGTGTAGAATTAAATACCATATCAATGATTTCTCTTTTGTCTTTATAGCTGATACCGGTTTCACGGGTTACATCCAAAACAATATTTTCTATCATTTCACGAACTAACCCGTCTGAATAGGATGTATCTGACATTTTAATTTTAGAGCGTGTTTTATGAATACATTCTTTAACTAAAAATCCTTTATCCATCTCATCCCACTTTCTTTATTTAAACAGGATATTTTCAACCATTCTTTTCAGACCATCTCCAAATGGCCCATTAAGATAAATTCCTTTTCCTAAGTGCTCATCTTCACCAATGGTATAGCAATCGGATTCATATTCACTATTGCTGCATCGGTTCATCACCATAATGCTCTTACAATAGAAGTTTAATTTTGAGCTTCCTTCACAATAGTGATTAAATATTTTTTGCTTATGCCGGGATATCTTTGACTGAGTCAATATATTAAAATTTTTGTGGCACATGGAATGAACCATTATATTTTTTTCATCTAAAACACCGGATGTATCCACGCAAATATAATCGTAATCTGTTTCAGAACATAATGCGCTTATAAAATACTGAATTTCATCACTTGTAAGATTCATTAAGTCATTATAGCTGCTCTGTGGAACAAAACAATGAACCCCCCATTCATCTCGCCTGATAAACGAATTGATCCGCTTAATAATCTTTTGATCCTCTTTTATAAACAAGTAATAAAGAAAATCTGATAAACTTTTGGATTCTTCGTTCTCTGAAAAAAATTCATTTGAAGATGGAATGCTTTCTAAGTTGAGATAAAGAACCTTTTTACCATAAGATGCTAAGACTCTGGATATACCAAGAGAAATGACTGTTTTCCCGGTGCCGCCTGCAGAAGAAAAAAAACCAATTAATTTTCCTTCCCCATTTCTATTCTGAACTTTATTACCCGATAAAGCTTCATAATAGTATTTAATAGCTTGTACGATTTCATCGGCTTCCTTATATTTAAATATCATGCCGGTCAATGCATTTTCATTTTTCTCTTCCTTAAGTTGATCCACCAGATGAATGACTATCCCATTGGTAACTTTACTATCATTCATAACCATATCGCTCACAAGAAAAATATCTCCTGTTTCTTGGGCGGCATGTTTTAGCAAACTTTCTTTATCATGAAGAACTTTGACTAAAAACAATTCTTCCGTGTTGGTAATATATGTACCTAACGCTTTACTATAACAACTATCCGTATCCCAAATAATAAGATTCAGCTTATCCAATTGATCACTCCTGTAACAAAGTTAAACTTATTAAACGTTTATATTTTTTTATAATATTTGAATATTTTTACATTTAATATTTTACAATAAATTCCTTTATTTTACAATGCTAAATCCAACATTTTTCTACAATTTTTCATTCCAGGGGTATATCCCATATATCCTTCAAAAAAATGGGGTTTAATATAAGAATGTAAGACGTATGGCATACGCCTTATAATTTGAGATTTGATATATTTATATTTTTAACAGCATGACTTCAGGAAAACAACTTACCTGGTATTGATCACATCCGAAGCATTCGAAAAACTCAGGCGCAGCTTCTCGAGATATGGCTTCAAATCCTTGTGTTTTAAAAAAAGCCGGTGCTCTAGCAACCAAATATAATTTTGTTGCTTTAACAGCCTTTAAATAATCAATTACAGTATTCAACAATTTAGCCCCTATTCCGGTCTTTTGATATTCGGGCTCTACGGCTATACCATCAATGATGTATTCACCTTCCCTCAAAGCCAAAACACACCCGCCTATCAGCTTACCTGAATCATCTATTGCTTCCCAACATTGAACAATATCAGTTGTCGTTAAGGGATCATCCTCAGAAAACTCTAAATCATTTCTAATAAACATTTCTACCAATTTTTCATAATCATCTGTTTTTCGTATCAACAAAATATCCACCTACTTTAAATCATTATTATCCTGAATAGGATGAGATAACTATATATATTATTCAACAATAAGATGAAATAGAAATCAAGTTTTTTGCAAAAATAAAATACCTATCATAATAACAGGTATCCATTCATTTTTATAGTCATGTATTGGGGATGGTTGATTTAATAGATCGATAAATGTTTTATAACTTCATCATATTTATGCCTGCTCAATACAGCTTCCTTATTGGAATGAAGAAATGTAATTTGAAAAGATCTATTCCCAACCACATTGATTTTCTTTATCTTGTCCATATTCACTATAAACGACTTATGAGTACGTACAAACATATCATTGTCCGGCAGATCGTTCTCTACTTCCAATAGAGTCTTACTGATGTGATAGGCTTCATCTCGTGTGTTTAACAAAACCTCTCTATTGGATTTTTCAAAATAAAGAATGTCTTCTAAAGGAATTAAAGCGATATGGGAACCTTTCTGAACACGATATTTCTTCATTTGTTTTTTCTCAACATGGACATTGTTATTGACTTTATCATAAAGCTCTTTTATAACTTCTTCCAATCGCTCTACATCAATAGGCTTGAGAATGTAGTCATATGGATGTACGCAAAAGGAATCAATTGCGTACTCCATATAACCTGTAATGAAAACAAATTCCATATTAGGCGCCGTTTTTTTCATAATTTTTGCCGCTTCTAAACCATCTAGATTAGGCATGTCTATATCCAACAAAGCCAGATCTACTGGGTTATTTCCTATAACTTTAACAGCGTCCAGTCCATCACTAGCCATATATATTTTATTTACATATTTGTTTTGGGATAGTATTTTCTCAAGCATTTTTCTTACGTATTTATCATCATCACAAATTAGAACATTCATATGTAATCAATAATTCATCTATTAAATGAATTATAACTCTTTCTTCAAACAATCCGGAGCTTCTGGCTCATAAATCCACATACATCTTGTGCCCACACCTGTAGCTGCTACAAAAGCGACTAAGCAAGCTGCCATTGATAAAATTTTATGTTTAAACATGAAATTACCCCCTTCGCAATTTATAATTACATTTAGTCATCTTATACGCCAGTGGTGTGACAAAGAAAAATGCAGAGAATACCCCCAAAGTACTAGCTAAAATGTATTGATGATAAAATTGGCTGATAAAGCTATATACTACTAGTAAAATCCAGAATGTGGAGATTACTAAAGATGTTCTTTTTATTTTTTGGCGTGTACTTTTATTTTTGATTTCTTTTTTATCGGTACCTGCCGGTATCCAAAGATAGATCAAAAT
>JAKSCF010000490.1 GCA_022360735.1 Clostridia bacterium | reverse complement strand
ATAGCACCACTAGATAAGTCCAGCGGATACTCCATTCTTTCGCCTTTCCATTGTAGATGGGTTATACCTAGCTCTGCTGCTAATGCCTGAAGTTCACACTGAAGGTTTTTAGGACATGTGAAACAATCATTGGGATGATTGGATAATAGCAGTTCTACGGCCATTCTTCTAGCTGTAATGGCTTTAATTGAGTCAGTGCGTATTTCCATACCATCTGTAATAGGTGTAACACAAGCAGGAACCAAGGCAGCTCTACCCATGAGTTCAACCATACAAACTCTGCACGAAGCGGTTTTATTAACCAGTTTTAAATCATGCAAATCTAAATGACAGAGTGTAGGAATTCTAACGCCAGCTTTCTGCGCAGCTTCTAATATAGTAATCCCCTCATCGACGGTTAAATCTTGGTCATTTATTTTAATATTTAATTTATTATCTGTACTTTTCATTTTTTTTCACTCCTAACATCATTAATGGTTCCCGGCTTTTTTGTTTTTCTTGTTTTTATTAATAAATGCCAAGTATTCATGTTCAAAGTGTTTTATTGTGCTGAGAACTGGATTAGGCGCGCTTTGGCCCAAGCCACAGAGAGAACTGTTTTTCACCATGTTTGCCAGCTGTTTTAAGTCTTCTAAATCTTCCATGGTACCTTTTTTAGAAGTGATTTTATCTAACAGCTCAAACATACGTTTTGTTCCTATACGGCACGGTGTACATCTCCCACAAGATTCATCCATAGTAAACTCCAGATAAAACTTTGCAATATCCACCATATTGTCTGTTTCATCCATTACAATCATACCACCGGAGCCCATCATAGATCCAATCTCTTTTAGACTGTCATAATCGATATGTGTGTCCAAATTTTCCTCTGTTATAATTCCCCCGGAAGGTCCGCCTGTTTGAATCGCTTTGAACTTCCTCCCGTGTTGAATACCTCCTCCGATATCAAAAATAATCTCTCTTAAAGTAATACCCATTGGGACTTCTACCAGACCAACATTATTAATTTTACCGGCTAATGCAAATACTTTAGTACCTTTGCTTTTTTCAGTTCCTATAGAGGAAAACCATTCCGATCCTTTTATGATGATCGGTGGTATATTGGCATAGGTTTCAACATTATTGACGCTGGTTGGAAAACCCCAATAGCCTTCTTGAGACGGATAAGGCGGTCTATAGTTAGGTTCTCCCCTTTTACCTTCACAAGAGTTAATCAATGCTGTTTCTTCACCGCATACAAAAGCACCTGCACCATATTTGATGGATATATCAAAATTAAAGTCCGTACCCAGAATATTTTCTCCAAGTAATCCCAGTTCTCTAGCCTGTTTTAGAGCAATTTTAAGACGCGCAATAGCTAGAGGATATTCGGCACGAATATAGATGATCCCTTTGCTTGCACCGATTGCAAATCCACCTATAGCCATAGCTTCTAAGACTCGATGAGGATCACCTTCTAAGATACTTCTATCCATAAATGCTCCGGGATCGCCTTCGTCTGCATTGCATATAATAAACTTTGTATCACTCTCTTCTTTTTTAGTCAGTTCCCATTTAAGACCTGTAGGAAAGCCGCCTCCCCCCCGGCCTCGTAAGCCTGATTTTTTAACTTCTTCAATGACTTTATCTCTGTCCATTTCAGTTAAAGCTTTTCCTAATGCTTCATATCCACCTAAAGCTATGTATTCATAAATATCTTCAGGGTTAATGAGTCCGCAGTTTTTTAATGCGACTCTTAGTTGTTTCTTATAAAAAGGCATATCGGTTTGTTTTTGAATGGTATCTTGTTCTTTGGGTTCCTTATACAGCAATCTTTCTACCGTACGGCCTTTTACGATGTGCTCATCAATTATGTCTTTTGCATCTTTTGGAGTAACACGAACATAAAAAATATTGTCCGGCTCAATTTTTACGATTGCTCCTTGCTCACAAAAGCCAAAGCAACCGGTTTTAATGATTTTCACTTCATTTTCATAGCCTCTGGCTCTTAAAATCAGGTTCAAATTTTTAAATACCTTTTCACTGTCGGTTGCTAAACAGCCTGTACCGCCGCAAACCATAATATTTGTACGTTCTCTAACCATGTCGCCCCTCCTTTAAGCTCTTTCAAAGTCCATATGCAATAACCATTCTTCTATGGGCTGATTGTTTTTAATATGTTTTTCAAGAATATCGTGTACCTTGTTTTGTGTAATCTTTCCATATAGCACAGGCTTATTGCCTGGAATGTTAATTTGTACGGTCGGTTCGGAATGACAATAGCCGATGCATCCTACAGGTATGACTTTGACATTGTCTAATTTCTCTTTGCCTATTTCATTGACAAATTCATTCAACGTCTCTCTTGATCCGGAAGAAATACCACAGGTGGACATACCTATTAATATCTCAATATCTTTTTCCTTACTTTCTCCATGTTCTCTTAAATTTACCTTGCCTTCATGCTGCTCACGTATTTGCTTAAGCTCTTCTATAGATTTAATTTTCATTTTTACCTCCTCATGACCTAACAGCAATCTCCGATTGTGTCGTAGGTCAGATGTCGCGAAGTCCAAATCTTGAAGTCCTAACACAAAATCTCTGATTTTGATGTAGGTCTCATACAGGAACTCTCTAATCTCTGATGAGCTAAGAGTTCTTCAGTTGATTTGGCTAACGAAGCCGACCAGATACAATCAAATTTGATAAGTCATATCATTTTTTTCCACATAGATTTAATTAGTTGGTTTATATTCATTTATAATATCATCCACTTCTTCTTCTTTTACTCGGCCATATACTTTTTCGCCGACTGTCACTACCGGCGCAAGGCCGCAAGCACCAATACACCTAACATCCTTTAAGGTAAACAATCCATCTTCTGTAATTTCATTTGATTCTATTTTGAGTTTCTCTTTGAATTTTTCTATAATTTTATCTGCGCCTCTTACAAAGCATGCCGTTCCCATACAAACACTAATGGTATGCTTACCAGAAGGTTTGGTAGTAAAATAAGAATAAAAACTTACAACACCAAATACTTCAGCACCTGAAATGTCAAGTTTTCTTGCAATAAAAAGTTGTAAATCCCTAGGAAGATAGCCAAATATGTCTTGTGCTTGATGAAGCACTTCTATCAATGCCCCTTCTGTAGTCGTTAATTCATTAATAAAAGATTCCAATTCATCTAATTTTTCTTTTGGCAGATCAGTTTTTACAGGTGCTGTTACACTTATTTCTTGCGGTTTTGTCATTCATGTCACCTTCCTTTACAATAGTAAATTACAATTATTTAATTAATATTCCCTACTGTTAGTTTATTATTTAAGTCATAGAAACATTTAGGAAGAATCTTGCTATTCTCCCATAAATAATTATGGAGTATACTCAGAATAATTATTGAAAAATTTTTTCTAGCAAACCTTAACAAAATATTGTGATAAATGTTATAGATTGAGTCATCTAAAAGATTGAATGATTATGTGAATAATTGATATGGATTAAAGAAAATTGATCTGTTTTAATTCCTAGTAAAATAGTAGGAATTAAATATGAGTATAATATATCAGGGATATTTTGTCAATAAAAATATAGAAAATAACCTCTTTTTAACTATCTTTTTTTCTCTACGCTGAGCATTTGTTTTGCCATCATCGCAGGATATGTGATCAGTAAAAAGAACAAGCTTTTATATAGCAGCTTGTTCCTTTTTGACATTTTGTATCTTTTGAATATCTAAATTAATTATGCTTCATTAGATCATTAATCCATTCTTTATTCTCATATAAAGCACATCCTCCTTGGGATTCTTCTAGCAAATGATGGTTATCCCTAATCTTTTTTAATAAATGATCTGT
>JAKSCF010000669.1 GCA_022360735.1 Clostridia bacterium | reverse complement strand
TGTATAAGACACTTAGAAAACCGGGTGTCTTATTTTTTTGCTTTAAAACCGAACGTATATTCATAAATTAAGATATTCAGAACTATCCGCGTGTTTTTATATTATCGAATACCACCCGCTATCCGGGTGGTTCTAAAAAGTTTATAGCTATGAGTAGAAACAACTACCTCAAACTGATAAAATAAAGCGGATTTTAGCCAACCGCAATAAAAAATCAGAGGAGACAGTATCCGTATGAATAATAACACATTAGCACATACGAAATGGAAATGCAAGTACCATATAGTATTTGCACCAAAATACAGAGGGCAGATAATATACGGAAAGATAAAAGAAGATATAGGCAAAATTATAAGAAAACTTTGTGAGTATAAGAGTGTTGAGATAATAGAATCAAATGCATGTAAAGACCATATACATACCAGTATCAATACCACCTAAAATGAGTGTATCAAGTTTTATGGGGTATTTAAAGGGAAAAGCTCACTACTGATTTTTGATAGGCATGCGAATTTAAAATATAAATATGGAAATGGGCAGTTTTGGTGTAAAAGCTATTATGTAGATACTGTAGGAAGAAATAAGAAGGCAATTGAAAAATATATAAGAAACCAGTTACAGGAAGGTATAACTTCCAGACCAAATAAGTTTGCAAGAGTATATAGACCCGTTTACGGGTGAGCCAGCAAATACAAACAAGAAAAATAATCCCGTAAAGGATAGTTTGTAAAGGTTACACGGTTGGTGACCCATTCAGTGGGCCTTAAGGCTCAGCTAGTACCATGCCCTTATAGGGCTAGAGCAAACCACCCGTTTTACGGGTGGTCATAATTTAAGGTTTGCAAGTCCCGCACGACTCATATCCAGCCTGCACAGCTTCTTCTTTAGAGTTAAAATATACTGCGTTTCCATCCTTTATTTCTTTAACCCACCTGCAGTTTTTTTCGTGGTATTTGTCTGAATTTTTACTGCCAATATACTTATAATCGACTATGTTTTGGGATTGCGATTCTTGTGGCCCTTGTATCTGTTGGTTTGGTGTGCATACGGTGGCTTCTTGGGATATAGGGTTTTGAATAGCCGCGGTATTTGTCTCGCCATTCCAAGCTACTTCTTTCCCTAACATCTCCGCAACGGCGCGAAGCGGGGCGTATGTTGTACCATTATACATAATATTATCTACCTCAACCTTTTGACCGTCTACAGTTATATGAATACTATTAAATATAACGTCGATAGTTTCTTGTACGGGCGCGGCGGATACGGTTGCAAACAACAAAACAGCAGTTAGAAATCCAGCTGCAAAGGTCTTGATTTTTGTCTTCATTTTTATATCGTCCTTTCTATATTTTAATAAAGTTGATTATATCACATTGAGTGCAAGCTTTATGTAGGATTTTGTCGAAAAAGATGGTTAAAATTACATCTTAGATATGCAGGATAATGGTGTTATAATTTTATACATATCCTTATTTTTGCGTGGTAGTTAAATTGGCGATTGCAAAGTACAAGACCTTTTTCTACCGGTAACGCCAGGCAAAGGCCGCTTCCTTAAATGGATAGCAGCTTTTGCTATAGTATACAGATTATTTTAAAATTCAAGGTGGTAAGGGCCCGGATATTTAAGATTGTTTTTTGTATATAAAGAAATAGATTTTTCGACATATTTTGATAAACTTTTTAAATTGTTTTATGTATAATGCTATTAGTATCTGTATGGTACAGCTTTAGTTATGGGTTGGCTATAGGTTCACTAAAGATAGCGTACTTTAAACCTAACAATACATTTGGATCAAACAATGATGTTTTTGTCCAAATATAAATTCGATTTTAAAGTGTGGTATCTATATCTCTTGGTATTAGTCCTAATAGCAGTAGTGTGGGATACAGAGAACAAATCTTTGCTTTAGATTAGTAATATCATCATTGAAAGGATGAGTCTATGAAAAAACATATAGTCATTGCATGTATTGCAGTAATCAGTGTTTTTATCATGAATGTTTCTGCTATTAATGCTACCAATATATAAAGAAGGTTCTAAAGATAATTTCACAAATAGTGATTATGAGAATTTTAAAATGTGGGCAGACGAAATAAAAGAACATAATATGCAAAGTGTTGAAACCGGTTATATTTTTGATAGTACTAACAATAATGTAACCGGATTAACGTATGCTAATTCGGATTATGTTGATGTTTTTCTTTTAATAGAAAATATCAGACCATTAAAAAGGGGAGATTATATCTTAGATTATTCAGTTGGACTCAAAAGTCTAAGCATTACCGTACCAGAAGTAAGACGAAATATATTATACTTAGGGGATGATGAATATAATTTAAAAAAGCATGAGCCTGCTCGATATTTGGGTCCTACGCTGACCGGTTATAGAAACATTATACCTAATCATGAATATTTCAAAAATAATAAATTTTATAAATTATATGTGCATTATCGTCTTGATATTGATGAGACATTCAGTTCAGCACGCCCTATAAAGGTTGTGGTTACAGAAACATTTAATAAAAAACAAATAAATATTAAACTAGTAATTGCCGGTATAGTCATTATTTTAGGGGTATTTTGGTTAATAAACAGAAAGTTAACAAAAAAGCTGACAATCTCAAGCAGACATAATCTAACATAGTAATAATATTAGTTGCGAAACTAACAAGCTTTCTTGTAATATATTCAAGAAAGCTTATTTTATCTTCCTGTAAACTTCCAATATTATATATAAAATGAAATACTAAAATAAAATTTAGGAATGGAGTGAATATTAATGACTAAATTTGGATTACAATATTCGGGGGAATCTTTAGAGGACTTTTCAAAATATAATTCATCTATTAATGATACAGTAGATCGATTAAGTGAGATTAGAGATATGCTTGGAAAGTTCCAACAAGGGTATAGTGAAAGAAAGCTCGAAAATGTTGATGCGTTTACAAAAGAACTTTTTTTGAATAGTGATGATATATCAGTTTTGGGAACTTCAACTGGAGAAATATTTTTTGGATTTGATGAAGTAAAGCAGTTAATTAAAGACGATTGGAAAGATTGGGGCGACTTAAATATAGATCATGAAAATGCCCGTATCTCAATTGACGGTAATGTTGCCTGGTTTTCAACTAGTGGCTCTGTGAAGTACAGCTTTGAGCATACGCCAGAGAGATATGATAGATACGTTGATTATATAAAAGCAAGTGCGGAAGATAATGAACTTACACCAAAACAGAGAATAACATTTATAAATTGGGTATTAACCTTAAATTATCATCAACGTGATGAGCAAGCTAGAGAATATTTTTGGCCAATGGGTTTAAGTGGAGTGTTAACGAAAGAAGGAAGTGGTTGGAAATTTGTTCAGCTTCATTTTTCAATGGCAAAGTCTAATTTCCCTGATGAACGTTTTGAAAATTCAAAAGAATATAGGGATAGTTATGATAAACAAAAAAGTATTAGCAAAAAATATAAAAATAATAGAGTTACAGAAGATATATTAGCGTTTTTGAAAAACTTTGAAATTGAGTTTAAAGAAAAGAAAAATATTTCAGATGAGCTAATCAGAAAATATTTTGATGAAAATGATAAGGTATATGTTATTGGACCAGAAAACAAATGGCATGAAGGTTTTGAATACATTAAAGAATTTTTTATTAATAGTGATATGGACAATCTTTATCTAGATATTGAAAACACTATTGCATGCAAAATAGGAACTGTGACTTGCCTTACAACTATAGGTACTTTAAAACACAAGTTTACAGAGGAGGAGCTTATTAAGCGATCTTTACAAGAGTTAGATAATTTGTTTAAATCTAATCTTACATCAAAAGAAAAATTGTTTGCGGCACAAAGAAGTATAGCATATGTATTAAAGGAATGTGCTATAGGAGTAAATTATACGTGTCCTATAAGAATGACAGCTATAATTTCAAATGATATAAATGTACGTAAATTCAGTTGTATACATTTTTCTTTCCCATTCTATTGGATATTTGAAGGCAAATTGTAAATGGTAATATTATACAAAAATTAGTTATTTTCCAGCTTGTTTTTCTACATACAAAAATAAACTTTTCTACTTGTTTTGACAAAATTTTGCATATACTTTATGTATAATACTCTTGTACTTGCAAGTATAATAAACAACCCCCAAATCAATGTGACAGTGGAAAAGTTAACATTGATTTGGGAGTGCCGATGCCCCTTGTACAAACTGTGGCAGGAGCATATTTCTATTATATACCACAATGGGATGTTTTTTCAAGGGAGAATGTGAGAAAGGAGAGAAGATTGTATTAATGCTCTGTTATCCTATAAAATAATATTACAGAAGGCAAATTTAATGTTTAAGAACACTTTATTAATGATTATAAGTGTGTGTATGAGCAGTGAAAAAGATACAAGTCGTTTAATGTCTGGAGTATAATATTAAAAGTGTTGGGAGAACATGTTCACTAATTTTTGTGCTTTGAGCACAGCGAAAGGAAGGTACTTAAAATGATGAAATCAAAAAAACTGTCAAGTTTATTGTTTGTAATGATTTTGGTTGTTAGCACTACTGTAACGGTAATGGCGGCAACTACTACTTTATCAATACCAAGAGTCCAGCAAGCTAAAAGTAAGTGGTGTTGGGCGGCGTGTTCAGAGATGGTAGGGCAATACATGAATAGTGATAGTTCAAGAGATCAGTGGGATGTAGTAAAGCATATCAAAGGCTCATCTTATCCTAATAAAGGAGGTACATCATCAGAAATAGAAAGAAGCATAAAATACGTAACAAAGGATATGTATACTGCAAGTACGTCACGTTCTCCATTAAGTTTTTCAAGACATAAATCGGATATAAATAATTCTGAGCCATTAATAGTTTGGATGTCTTGGGATAGTAGCGGGGCTCATGTGGTTGTTGCTTCAGGATATAATGATACAAGTGATAAACTAAGACTTACTGATCCCGCTAGCACAAGTATCAGCTATTACCCATACGATGATTTAGTAAATGGTACTACAATAGAAACAGGTACTGGGAAATATACCAGAACAATATATATTGATTAATATGGAGGTGTAAGGCATGAAAAAAAGAGTGCTCATTTTAGTTTCTGTATTGCTTTTATTTACTTTTATAGTAAATGTTTATGCAAGTGAAAATAACTCTACCAATAGTGAAGTTGACGAAATTATGTTTTTGGCAGAGGATATTGTTAATGAGGTAAATAGTGTAGCAAGTGAAGAAGGAGATACAAAAACTTTTACATCGGATGATATTTTGTTTAAACAAGCAACTAAAGTTTATGTTGGTTTAGATATATTCAAAATAAATAATGTATCTCATAATGTAAATGCAGCTTTAAAAGATTGTCCCTATATATGGATAGTTCCTATACAATCTGATAAAAAGCAAATTATGGTTACTGTAAATCAAACATCGCCCTTTGATAAAGAGAAGGGTATATGGAAATTTGGCGGAATTAGTTTTGATGATGTTAATTCGCTTAGTTATATGGATTATACTGAAACCTTATATAAAGAAACATTGAAGTCAGATAGACAAGAAAAAACCGTTTTTTATATAGGTGGTATTCCTAATGTAAGGTATCCGATTGGTTTTGTAATGACAGATAAAATAGAAAAACTCATTTTTACAGATGATCCTATTACATCTGTAAAAATTACTAGCCATGCAAGAACACAATCAATAGAAAAAAATAAAGTGTACGATTATATTGA
>JAKSCF010000668.1 GCA_022360735.1 Clostridia bacterium | reverse complement strand
TCTCTAACTGCATGCACCACATCGCCTGCTTCCGGAACTGACGATAATCCTAAAATCTCCACAGCACTTGAAGGGCCTACTTTTTTAACATGTTTGCCTTTGCTGTTAATCATCGCACGGACTCTTCCATAAGAAGCACCTGCAACAATTGACATACCCACTTCTAAGGTACCATTCTGTATTATGATTGTGGCTACCGATCCCTTGGCTGTATCTAACTTAGCCTCTACAACCGTTCCTATTGCCAATCTATTTGGGTTGGCTTTTAGTTCAAGCATTTCAGCCATCAATAATATCATCTCCAAAAGCTGGTCGATACCTTCTCCGGTAGTAGCAGAAACAGGGACACTAATAACGTCTCCACCCCATTCTTCAACTAAAATACCATTCTCGGATAGTTCTTGTTTTACTTTCATAGGATTTGATGTGGGCTTATCCATTTTATTAATGGCTACAATAATAGGAATGTCTGCTGCTTTTGCATGACTTATTGCTTCGATAGTTTGTGGTTTTACACCATCATCTGCTGCTACTACCAATATAGCAATATCTGTTATACTTGCGCCTCGTGCTCTCATAGCAGTAAAAGCTTCATGTCCCGGTGTATCTAAAAATACTATTTTTTTATCACCTACGTACACTTCCGATGCACCAATATGCTGTGTAATACCACCGGATTCCTTAGCTGTCACATTGGTTTTTCTCATGGTGTCTAATAGTGAGGTTTTACCATGGTCAACATGACCCATTACGGTAATAACAGGTGGTCGAAATTCCAAATCTTCCGGAGCATCTTCAAAGTCTTCTAATAGCGCCTCTAAATCATTATCCTCAACTTCTCCTGCAATGGATACATTCACTCCAAATTCTTCAGATAACAATAATACTGTATCTTTATCAATATCTTGATTGATATTCGCCATAATGCCTAATCCCATTAATTTCATAATGACTTCGTTAGGCAGCTTGTCGATTTGCTCTGAATAACCTTTTACTGTAATAGGCACCGTTATTTTAATACTATTGTCCTCTTCCTCAATAATTTCCTCTTGCTTTTTCTTTTTCTTATCTGTTTTCTTAGGTTTTTCCGGCTGTGTTTTTCCTTGGTTTTTATTATCGTTTTGTTTTCCTGATTTGTCCTTGATTTCCGATTTCATAGGCTTACTTTCTTTAGCTTTTTCATCATCATCCGGAGCCAGCTCATCTATAATCCTATTGACCTCTTCATCTGTTAAAGCAGTCATATGACTCTTGACAGCAATACCCATATCAGGCAATAATTCTAACAATTCTTTACTGTTTATACCTAGTTCTTTTGCTATTTCATACACTCTGTATTTTGCCATAACAAACACCTCCTCATTCTTTTCTAGTCGCATTATTTTTGATCTCTAAAGCCACTACCCTTGCAAAATTGTCATCGGTTATTCCAAAAACACTTCGGTTATTTGCACCAACTGAATGCGACAACTTATCTTTTAAACCCCAGACCATGTATTCTATGTTGTTCCTTGCTGCTTGTTGAATCAATTTACTCTTTGTATTTTCTGCAGCATCCTCTGAAATAATGATGAGTTTAACTTTTTTCTTACCCATATAATGCAAACAAGTATTATACCCTGATATTAAATTACCTGAACGCTTTGCTAAACCTAAGTATCTATAAACTTTATCATTCATGGCCCTTTAACGCTTCGAATATTTCATTTAAATTATCTGAAGAAATTTGCCGTTCTAAGCTTCTTTCAATAGATTTTCTTTTTCTGGCTTTCTCAAAGCATTCAGTGCTTTTGCATAAATATACGCCTCGCCCGGCGGCTTTACCTGTACTATCAAGGCTTAATATATTTTCTTTGTTACACACAATCCTAATAAGCTCTTTTTTGGGTTTAGACTCCATGCAGCCTACACATCTACGCATAGGAATCTTTTTCTTTTTCACCGGCACCACTCCTTAATGAATCCATATGGTGATTAATCTTCATCTAAATCATCTATCGTATCATCTAATGTCTCATTAGTTTCATCTGGATAATACTGAGAATGACTTTTTATGTCTATTCTCCAGTTTGTTAACTTAGCAGCCAGTCTAACGTTTTGACCTTCCTTTCCAATTGCAAGTGACAGCTGGTAATCAGGTACAACAACCGTTGCTGCGTTTTCTTCTTCTTTGATAACCACTCGTTCTACTTTAGCAGGACTTAAGCTGCTCTTAATAAGTTCTTCAGGGTCATCACTCCAATTAATAATATCAATTTTTTCACCAAACAGTTCATCTACTACGACTTGGACTCTTGTTCCTTTATGCCCAACACATGCTCCCACAGCATCTACATTTTCATCAGCTGAATAAACTGCCATTTTCGTCCTTGACCCTGCTTCTCTTGAAATACTCTTAACCTCAACAACGCCGTCATGTATCTCGGGTACTTCCAACTCAAACAATCGCTTAACAAGTCCCGGATGAGATCTTGAAACGTAAACTTGAGGTCCTTTTGTTGTTTTTTTAACATCCATTATGTACACTTTGAGTCTGTTATTCATCACGTATTTTTCACCGGGTACTTGCTCCGTAGGTGATAATATACCTTCTGTTTTTCCTAGATTTATGTATACCATACCTTTACTAATACGCTGTATCACACCGGTTACAACCTCAGATTGTCTGTTAGAAAAATCTTCGTAAACAATGCCTCTTTCTGCTTCTCGAATTCTTTGTACAACAACCTGTTTTGCAGTCTGTGCTGCAATTCTACCAAAGTCCTTTGGTGCAATGGCCTTTTCTATGACATCATCCAATTCATCATTCGGATTAATCTTTTTTGCATCTTCTAAAG
>JAKSCF010000769.1 GCA_022360735.1 Clostridia bacterium | reverse complement strand
TTCATTCACAGTTTTTTATTAGCTGTGTTCTTGTATAGGAAGCAACCTAAATGAGGAGATGATAACAATGTTAATAAAATTTAATAAAATAAAAAAAGATTTTGGGGACGTTAGTGTTTTAAAAGACATCAATTTAGAAATTGAAAGGGGTGAAAGAGTAGGACTGGTAGGCGGTAATGGTGCAGGTAAAACGACCTTAGCAAATATCATATTTGGAAATCTTATATGTGATGCGGGTGAAATCATATGGGGAGAAGAAGACTTGAAAGTTGGTTACTTAATACAGTCTACTTACTATACCTCTAATACGATTAATAATATGTTTCAAGATACGAAGGAAGTTATAAAAGGTTTTTTTGAAAGGGCCAGCCAATTAGGCTTAAAAAATGTTAAAAGCTGGGATAATACCAGATTTGATGGGCTGAGCGGCGGAGAAAAAACAAAATTGGCTTTAGCACATATATGGGCTGAGAAACCCAACTTATTAATTTTGGATGAACCCACCAATCATATGGATTTTCAAGGTATCCAATGGTTAATTGATGAAATTAATAAATATAAAGGGACTATTATCATTATTTCACACGATCGATATTTTCTTGATGAGTGTGTAGGTCGAATTATAGAACTTGAAAATGGCGTGATTCATAGCTATAAAGGTAATTATACTTTTTATCGCAATGAGAAGAAGCGACAATATGACAGCCAACTGAATGCTTATTCAATTCAAGAAAAGTATAAGCAAAAAATAGCGCAAGATATCCATCAACTAAAAAATTGGTCAGATAAGTCTCATAGGGAATCAAGAAAAAAAGCAAAACAAGTTGTTGGAAAAAAAGAGTATTTTAGAGTAAAAGCAAAGAAAAAAGATAAGCAGGTTAAATCAAAACTAAAAAGATTAGAAAAAATTGAACTTGAAGGTGTCAAAAAGCCAAAAGCTGAAACCAAAATAAATTTTGAGTTTGATGGCGTTGAGAAAAAAGGAAAAAGAATGATAGAAGCGATTAATATTTCGAAAGCTTATGGGGAACATGTGTTGTTTAAGAATAGTTCATTTTATATTCAAAGAGGTGATCGTATCGGTTTGTTTGGGAGAAATGGATGTGGAAAGTCCACGTTAATAAAGGCGGTTATGGGAGAAGAAAGTTTGGATGATGGAAAAATGTCCATAAGCGCTTCAGCCAAAATAGCTTATCTCAGCCAAGATGTATTGGAGCTAAATGAGGAAAAAACAGTTTTAGACGTGTTTGACATTGTTTCTAAAGAAAAGCTGAGCAAGGCACGAACATTGCTTTCTAATATGGGTTTCACACAGCTTATGATTAACAAACAGATAAAACAATTAAGCCTTGGAGAGAGAACGAGAATTAAAATAGCACAGTTAATATTAAATGAGAATACCATGCTTATTTTAGATGAACCAACCAATCATTTAGACTTAAGAAGCCGAGAAAAGCTGGAAGAAACCCTTGAAGCTTATAACGGTACTATTCTGATTGCATCCCATGATCGATATATGTTGGAAAGGATCTGTGATAAATTATTGGTTTTCGAAAACGGCAGTATAAAAAGAAAGGAGTATGGTTTTAAAGAATATATGGATAGCAATCAGAAAACAGATCAGTACCACCAAAATAAAGAAGAAGAAAAATTGATTTTAGAAAATAGGATCAGCTATATACTGGGACAGCTAAGCCAATATAGTCCACAGCATCCAGAGTATCAAAAATTAGATGCAGAATTCAATGCATTGATGAAAAAGAAGAATATGCCGCTTTAAAGATGCTGAAACAATTTTAAAAGTTAAAATTTCAAGCCCGGCTTTTTAAAAGGCGGTTGTATGATTTTCTGAGATATTTTAAAATAGAATTGGTACAGATAAAAAATGAATGCCATGTACCGAAAAAAATATAAATTAAAAAAAATGGATAGTATAAAATATAATATCAGGAGGTAACTATGAAAATTACTTTTTACGGACATGCATGTTTTGAAATTGAATCGGAGGAAATACATGCTTTAATTGATCCCTTTATTAAAGAAAATCCATTATGTCCGGTTGATGTTTCGGACATAAAAAATGTTTCCCATATTTTTGCAACGCATGGACATGATGATCACTTGGGAGACACAGTTGAAATTGCAAAAAGAGACAACTCCATCATTGTATGCAATTTTGACATGGCACAAACACTTTCCCAATACTATAATAAAATACATCCTATGAGTATAGGTGGACGCGTACAAATGGGTTTTGGGAAAGTAAAAATGACAAATGCCCTGCACGGATCATATATTACAGACCATTACGGACAATTAATATATGGAGGTACTCCATGTGGATTTGTGATAGAGGTAGAAGGTAAAAAAGTTTATCATGCTGGGGATACCGGATTAACAATGGATATGAAATTACTGGCAGATGAAAATATTGATGTAGCAATTCTGCCTATAGGCGGCAATTTTACTATGGATATTGAAGATGCCGTTAAAGCGGTAAGCTTTATCCGGCCCAAAATGGCTATTCCCATGCATTATAAAACATTCGATATTATTGATGTTGATCCAAAAGAGTTTGAACAAAGTGTAAAAGGCTGCAAAGTCAAGATTATGGATTTGGGGGAGAGTATAAATATATAATAAAAAATTATGGGATATGATTTAGGACTTGATTAAGGAGTAAACGCTATGAATTCAAGGGATAACATCAGAGAGCTTAAAGAT
>JAKSCF010000660.1 GCA_022360735.1 Clostridia bacterium | reverse complement strand
TGGTTAAGCTTAGAATGATCAGACATTTGAGAACACCGGAATATAATGAGCTCTTTGCAGGGGATCCTAACTGGGTAACAGAGGCTATCGGAGGAATGGGAGAGGACGGAAGAACTCTGGTAACCAAAGCATCCTTTAGATTTATTCATACCTTATCCAATTTATCACCGGCGCCGGAACCTAATATGACGGTGCTGTGGTCGCAAGATCTGCCCAATGGCTTTAAGCAGTATTGTATGGATATGTCCATACAGACTTCTTCCATTCAATATGAAAACGATGACATCATGAGACCCATGTATGGAGATGACTATAGTATCGCATGTTGTATTTCCGCTATGAGAACAGGAAAAGAAATGCAATTCTTCGGTGCCAGATGTAATTTGGGAAAATCTTTACTATATGCTATTAACGGAGGTATAGATGAAATCCAAAAAGTGAACGTTATAGAAGGCATTGAAAAGATTGATGAAGAGATTTTAACATACGAAAAAGTCAGGAATAATTTTGATAAAGTGATTGAGAAAGTTGCAGAGCTTTATGTTAGTGCCATGAATATTATTCATTATATGCATGACAAGTATGCCTATGAAGCGGGACAAATGGCTTTACACGATAGCGTTGTGGGAAGATACATGGCTTTTGGTGTGGCCGGACTATCGATTGTCAGTGATTCATTAAGCGCTATTAAATATGCTAAAGTAAAGCCCATTAGAGAGAATGGTGTTGCTGTAGATTTTGAAATCACTGGAGAGTATCCTCAATACGGAAATGATGATGATAGAGTAGATTACATTGGAGTAGAAATCTTGGAAAAATTTATTACGGAGCTTAGAAAAAATCCTGCTTATAGAAATGCAAAACATACTTTATCAGTATTGACCATTACTTCCAATATTGTATATGGCAAAAAAACCGGTGCTACTCCGGACGGAAGGAAGTTGGGAGAGCCTTTTGCACCGGGTGCAAATCCATTACATGGAAGAGACCGTAATGGTGCTTTGGCTTCTTTAAATTCGGTTGCGAAGATAAGATATAATGAGATCTGTGAGGATGGTATATCCAATACATTTACCATGGTACCTCATGCTTTAGGCAAAATGAGAAGACATCAAATTGAAAATTTAGTAAGCATATTGGACGGCTATTTTTGCCAGGGAGGACATCATTTAAATGTAAATGTTCTAGATAGAAAAATGCTTTTGGATGCCGTTGAGCATCCTGAAAAGTACCCTTCTTTAACCATTAGAGTGTCCGGATATGCCGTCAACTTTAACAGATTAACAAAAGAACAGCAAATGGATGTCATTAATCGGTCTTTCCACGAAAAAATATAGGGGTGAAGAGCATGGGAAGGATTCATTCTATTGAAACAATGGGAACCCTAGATGGACCGGGTATACGAATGATTGTATATTTTCAAGGATGTCCTTTAAGATGTGTGTATTGCCATAATCCGGACACTTGGGACGTAAAAGCCGGTATAGAGATGACCGTAGAAGAAATTGTTCGAAAAGCTGAAAGGTATAAGCCGTATTTTAGTGGTCGAACAGGAGGCGTGACTTTTTCAGGAGGAGAACCTTTAATGCAGCCTGAGTTCTTAACAGCATGCCTCAAAAAATGCAAAGAAAGAGATATACACACGGCCTTAGATACATCTGGGGTAGGAAGAGGATTCTATGATGAGATTTTGAAGTATACAGATTTAGTGATACTGGATATCAAGCATCAGGAAGAAGAAATGTATCGATATATTACCAAAAGATCTATAGATGAATACTACAAGTTTAAAACCGCAATTAATAAGGTTCATCAAAAAGTGTGGCTAAAACATGTGGTTGTGCCCGGTTTGACGGATGATGAGGCTCATTTAAAAAAGTTAAAGAATGAAATTTTTTCATTTAATTGTATTGAGAAAGTAGAATTGTTACCCTATCATACTATGGGCGTTCATAAATATGAGGCGATAAATGTACCATACCCTTTAAAGGATGTTGAGGATATGGATATAGAAAAAATACAAAAGCTTCAAGAGATGCTGTTAAAATGTGACTTACCTCTGTAGGTGTGGAAAGGCACAGGGACCTTTCCCTACACTATTCAGGCGTAAGCCTGAATAAATACTTTATACAAACGGTAAAATATGCTATTATTCTATATAAGGTATGGCTACAAACATACTATCTGCTAAATAGGTGATGGAAGGTGACGCTTTATGAAAATAATTGCAGTTAAGTCCAGCCCCAGAAAAAATGGGAATACCAATGCAATCATTGAAAGAATATTGGAAGGTGCAGAAGAAAATGGCCATCATATCTTAAGATATGATTTAGAAAATATGAATTTTAAAGGATGTAGTGCATGTAGGGCTTGTAAAGAAAACGGGAGCTTTTGTGTTATAAAAGACGACCTGACGCATTACTGGGAAGAATTGATTTCCGCAGATGTCTTAATTTGGGGTTCGCCAAATTACATGGGAACCATTAATGGAACGCTAAAAACTTTTATTGATCGTCATTACTGTACCAAAGATAAAAGCATGAAGTCCAAGCTTCAACCTGGAAGAAAAGCCATAATGGTTTTATCCCAAGGACATTCCGACTCAAGTTATTATCTGGATAACTATCGCTTCCTTGAAAAATATTTAAAGACTCATGAAATGAATGTTGATATGGTCATTCATAGTGGACATACGCATGCCTCGCAGGATAAAGAATTGATGGATAAAACTTACCAGATGGGTAAGGCTTTATCTGATAACGAATAAAGCCATAAATAATGAACTTAAGTAGCGGGGGGAAAGTATATTGAATAGGCTGAAATTGTTTTTATCTACATTTAAGAACAATAAAACATATAAGAACTATGCAGAAAATCTGAATCTAAAAGGTGATGAAGCGGTATTTGAATTAGGGAGCGGCATAGGGTATTTATCTCGGCATATTGCTAAAAAGTTACGTGATGGTGGATATTTGACTTGTGGTGATATATCGGATGACTCTGCAGATATGTTAAAAACAATGCTTAGAAAATATAATAATGTTAATTTCTGTTTTGGCAATATTAGAAGAATGAATATAGAGTGTGCGATTTATGATAAACTCATTCTCAATGATTGTTTGGTTAATCTTTCAAAATCAGAAAGAGAATCTTACTTACGCTTTTTATTATCACTTCTTAAGACGGATGCCAATATCTATGTTCGCCAACCTATTTCTTCACAGGACGGCATCTCATCCTCAGAAGTGCGACAGCTTATGAGAGAATTAGGATTAAAGGAAGTGAACTATGAATTTGATAAAATCAGTAAGCAGACTGTTTATTTAGCCACTTTTAAACGGAATACTTAAAGGTTGATTCATATCTTGTAAAGAATCCATTTGCAATCTTCGATGATATATTTAAGTTCATAAATTTTTTCTGTATTTTTGATTAGGCTCTGGCATTTATATACATACGCTCGAATACCTGCTAGTTTTTCTTCACGAATTTCTGTGACAGAATCAACCTTTATAATGCTATATGTATGATCTATATTCTTCAACCTGAATTTTAAAGGCTGAGGAATATTTTTATCTCTAAAATGTGCAATCATTTCAATCGGTTTGGAAACAATCCTCATTTCCCAAATCACTCCTTTGAAGCCCTAGCAGTAATCTTTGATTACGTCGCAGGT
>JAKSCF010000656.1 GCA_022360735.1 Clostridia bacterium | reverse complement strand
CCAAGCTCCGGAAATGCCCAGTAAGTATCCATATTCAGAGATACCTGTTGTCGATGTTCCCCCTAACCATTCGCCTGTTCCTGCTGCTACACACATCAATACGCCCAGACCAGCTCCATGAAATGCATTGGATGATGTGGATTTCTTCTTACAATATAGTCCGATTCCTACTGTTGCCATAAAATATATTGTAATAATCATTAATTGAATTGACATGTCATTACCTCCACAATAAACTTTTTAGGTTCAACAGGTACCTGCGTGCTCTGACTTTATCCTACTTCAATCTCTAAATCCAATAGGGGTGGATACTGCTGACACCCGAAGATATCTCCTTCTCCGGGACTGCCGCTGGGGGTTGTTCTGTAAAATGTAAATTTGATGGCATATGCCGGGTCATATTGAACAAAATCGCATATTCTTTCTTCTTCAATGCCATATAGTTTGGCAATACTTTCTTTTGTCAAACTATTGCTTTTTTTTACCAGTTCATAGTTTTCTTTTTCTCTAAAAATGATATCGAAAGTAATTTTATCTGTTCCGGCATTTTTACTTCTAATGGTCTTTGCTAGGTCTACCAGTTTCTTAGTTTCCATAAAAAATCCCTCCTCAGTGTTCACCAATTTCAACTATTTTCAAGTCAAAAAGCTCCATAGGATCATCTACTTCTATGGTATGGTTCAGCGTCCACATATAAGCCGGCGATGCCGGCAGTACTTCGTCAACGACAAATGCAGCCGTACCTGCTGTTCCTTTTACTTCCGGTAATCTTGCGTAAAAAATTTGCCGCGTTCCTATCATGGTAATTTCTTCAGCCATTTCTTTTGTAGGTGCTATCCCTTCTACGATGACACAAAGCTCGTGAGATTTTGTTTCTTTTACCGGCTCTAAGTCTCCCATAACACCATTTTTTCCAAATACTTTATAAAACAATTGATAATCTTTTCCTGAAAATCGTTCTTCTACTTGATCTCTTGACCACCGGATGACTTTATCGATATTTTTGATGGTGTATGGATCTCGAATCCCGGCAATTCCAATGTATCTTTCTCCGACTTTGCCGGCACCTTCAAGCTTTACTTTTACTTTGCCTTCTATGGGCTTAAACTTTGGACCGGTAATTTTGCAAGTTTTATCATCATATTGTTCGTACACACAATGGGTCATATCCAACATGCCGCCTGCAACATATTCATAAAATGGATTAGACCGCTCATACATGGCATGACCTGCTACCGACGCTATGGTACAACGCTGGTCCGGATGACAGGCTGTTACTTTAACCTCTTCATCTGAAATGGTACCAATAACACTTTCTTTAGCACCATATGGTTCTGCGCAAAAAGATGCGCATTCCAAAACTTTGCCAAGATAATAGGATAAATCTTCTGAAAAACCTTCTCTGATAGCCGGTGCAGCAAATACGGCACAGTCACTTGATCGTCCGCCGATAATAACATCTGCGCCCATATCTAAAGCTTTTATATATGGATGAATGCCTGCTACAGCAACCACTCTATCGGTTCTTTCCAACTCCTCGGCCAGAAGATTATTTCTTCCGTCCAACCCTTCCACTACAATGTTTTGATCCATCTTTTGTTTTATGTAATCTTTTTCCACTTCAGAATAAAAATAAGCCAGCTTAAACTTAGGTAAATTATGTTTTTTAGCCAAATCTTTAATCATCTGTACAAATTTATCCACACTGCTGTTTGAACCTGTATCTCCTGCCGAACCTACGATCATAGGAACACCTTGTTTTGGGAAGCTAAAAGCATTAACTCAAGATCGTGCTTTTGCCATTCAGAATGGCTTGCACATTTTCCTGTCCCCAGCGGTACCGGTCCAATATCGTCGCTTCCTGAATCACAGCAATAATAATCGGGCTTTGTTGCTTCACCTATTCTAAAACTTCCTTCTTTTGTTGGTGCAAACCCTAAATGTCCATTGGAACATAAAATTCTAAGTTGTTTTTCAGACAATTTATCTCCTCCTCCAATATTCATCACCTCAACTTGTTATAACCACTTTAAACATATTATAACATTTAGGAAAACATGCGTCAATATCTATATGGTTTTTCTATTTTTTTTAAAGCTAAAAAAAATTTGTAAGACAAACTAACAAAAGTTGACATCATAATGATTCTGTAATGGTTGAAATTTAAATCTATCAATACATCTATTATTACTCTGCAGACTTTATTTATATGACTATTTATTCAAAGTAAAGATCAATAAAAGGATAAAAAAATGTTCTTTATCTCTGTAATAAAGAACATTTTTATTTGTTATATGTATTATTTATGAATCATTACCCTTTCATGTTATAACCACCACATTTGAAAATATAATCTTTTTTTTATTTAGAATGGTCCATAATTAATAGCTCCCGATATTGCTACCAGTATTATAGCAGCAATGGTTAATACTATAACAAGCTTTAATATGTGCTTAAACCATTTATCATATGGAATATCTGCAAATGCTAAGTAGTAAATCATTGCCGGATAAAGCATATTCGTAATCCCATCACCAAATTGGAATGCAAGTACAGCCGATTGTCTGGTAACGCCTATTACATCGCTTAAAGGGACCATGATCGGCATTGTAGCCGCAGCTTGTCCGCTTCCGGAACCTATAAAGAAATTCATGAGGGATTGAATAATAAACATACCTACTAGTGCCAAGGAGCTTCCTACGCCGATAATAGGCTGAGATAACCCATAAATGATGGTATCAAGAACTTGGCCGTCTTCTAATATAATGACGATTGCCCTGGCAAAACCAACGATTAAGGCTCCAAAAGTTACACCTGCCATCCCCTTACTAAGTTGTCTTGCTACTTCGTTAGGCGATAAACCTCCAACAAACCCGGCAAGCAACCCAAACCCTAAGAATAATCCTGCAAGTTCTGTCGTATACCATTCATATTTAATGACTCCAAATACCAGCAGCCCAAGATTTATGGCAAGTACTATAAGTACGAGTTTATGCTTTGTTGTAAATTCACCTATTTGTTCTATTTCAAAATCTTCTGGGTCTCTTTCGCCTTCGTAACCATAAATAATACTTTGTGTTGGATCTTTTTTAACTTTTTTTGCATAGCTAATAAT
>JAKSCF010000599.1 GCA_022360735.1 Clostridia bacterium | reverse complement strand
CAAATTAATGAAATTGCAGAAATCTTAAATATAAATAGCAATACTGTAAAATCAAGGCTTAAAAGAGGGGTTGATAAACTAAAATTAGTGATGGGAGGTCAATATTATGGATAAACAGTTAAATGAATTAAATGATCTTTTCAATAAGATAAAGATACCCGAAAATTTAGACAATGTAATAGACCATGCTATTAATAGAGAAAGGAATCGTAAGAAAAAAATAATGAGATCAAAAAATAAATTACTTAAAACAATCAGTGCGGCAGCAGCTTCTATAATACTAATGGTGGGACTAACCGTTAACCTTAGTTATGTTTTTGCACAAGAGATATATAAAGTTCCTGTTATTGGTGCATTAGCAAAAATGATGACTTTTAGAGAGTATACCATTCAAAATGATACTTCAATCGGTAAAGTCATTATCCCAAATGTGGAAATCACCGATAATCAAGTGGTTCAAAATTTTATTAATGATACCATCAACAAGAAAGTTAATGAGATTGTAGAGGAACAGGCCATTCTTGATGCGGAATATAAAGAAGCCTATTTAGAGACCGGTGGGACTGAAGAGGATTACAAAAAAATTGAAATGACAGTAGATTATCAATTATATTATGTGTCAGATCATGTTATATCCTTTGAAATATCCAAATATCAAACTTTAGCCCCAGCATATAATGAAAGTTATTTTTATAATATTAATCTCAAAACAGCTGATGAAATAACTATAAAAAATGTTTTGGGTGAAAATTATGCTGCCCTCATAAAAGATAGTGTAGAAGAACAAATGTTAAACCGTATGGAAGAAAACTCTGATTTAAATTATGATTTAGATTATTTTAAGAATATGACAATCAATGAGGATCGAAGTTTTTACGTCCAAGAAAATGGTGATATCACAATTGTTTTTGCACCTTATGAAGTTGCTTCAGGTTATATGGGGCAACAAGAATTCATTGTCGGAAATATAAATAATGTTAGATTCCCAGATGCGGTGGCTAGTAAAATAAACTTAACAGTAGAAAAATTAAATATTAATAAAGAAGGCAATATTATTATTGAAGGTAAAGCTTCTGATGGAAGAAACTACACCACATCAATTGATCAAGGTGTAAAGGTTCATTCCTATAAAGAAAATCTTGAAGTAGGCGATCAAATAGAAATTTATTATGATTCTATATCCAATGATGAAGTAAAAAATATTGTACCATATGTTATTAATATAAGTAACGACTAAGTCACCATTGAATAAAATTATGAGGCTCCGATAAATTTTTACAAATAAAGATAAGAAATATTCCTTTCTAAACCTAAAAGGAATATTTTTTATGTATTTTCATGTTTTTTTATATCAGGTATCAAAAGAGCTAATGTCGTCACAACTGCCATAAAATCTGCCACAGGAACGGACATCCATACTCCTTTGAGATTAAAAAAATGAGGTAGAATCAAAAGTAGGGGAACCAAATATATAAACTGCCGTAATCCTCCCAAAACGATGGCTTTTTTTGAATTAGCAATTGCTTGGAAATAGGCAGAACCAAACATATTGATACACAATATGGGTAGTATTGCGATATAAATCCTAAGCCCTGTCACCGCTATACCCACCGTATCGGAACTTTCATCAAGAAACATTAATATAAAAGTCTCTGGTGATAGTTGAAGGATTGCAAAGACCATTAGAGAAAAAGCAATGCCTATTCCTATTGCTTTTAAAAGCGCTTCCTTTACTCTCAAAAACTCTTTCGCACCGTAGTTATATCCTATTATCGGCTGCATACCTCCTTGTATCCCCATAATAGGCATTATAAACAGAGTATATAGACTATTAATAGCACCCATTGATGTAATGGCCGGTGTCCCTCCATATTTTCCGAGATAACTGTTGAGTAACATCATAGAAGCACTGGTTCCAACAGTTGTTATAAATGTAGGAGATCCTACACTTAATATCTTTCCTACTACCTTTTTATCTGGAAGTAAACCTTTGATATTGATTTTTAGATTGCTTTTTCCTTTTCTAAAATGGTTCAAAAGGATAAGAAGTCCAACCATCTGTCCTATTATGGTTGCCAGTGCGGCACCTTTAACCCCTATTCCCATAAGGCCTATAAAAATATAGTCCAGTATTATATTAACAACCCCGGATACAACCATAGATTTCATAGTAAGCACAGGAAAGCCTTCGGCTCTAACTACGTTGTTGAGATTAAATGCTAACAATTGAAAAATAACGCCCACGAAAATAATATTCATATAGTCTTTGGCATAAATCAATACTTCTTGATCTGCACCCAGCGCACTTAGCAATCTATGCAAGTTAAGAGCTCCCAAAGCGATCATAAAAAGCCCTGATACAACAGCCATTACAACCACATTGGTGAAGACATGACTAGCGCCTATATTATCATTTTCTCCTAGTTTTATAGAGATAAGGCTGGCTCCCCCATGACCAATAAGGGCCGCTACCGCAAAGATAATCATCATAATAGGAAAAGCTATTGTAAGTCCCGCCAAAGCCTCTTCTCCTACATATTTTCCTATGAACATTCTATCTACGATATTATAAATGGCATTAACACCCATAGCAATTATGGCCGGTATTGAATACTTTATTAATAATTTACCTATGGGTTGTGTTCTCAAATCATTTGTATTTTCCATAGTACCACCTTTTTTTATATTTACCCATAGGTAATAGCACCAAACTTTTTCTTAACTGTTTAATAAATAATACATTTAAATCACACCATACTAGAAACAAGTATTTAAAATCAACCTCTCACCCCAAATGATATGAAAATATTTCCAGAACCTTTTTCACTACCAATTGTGGTTATAAAAGAAGGCGATATTGATATCAATGCCCTTAATGATATCGGTAAAACCAAAGGTTGGCTGATAGATTTATATCTTTTTTATTCCAATATTCCCATAACTTCGTTTAATTTTAAAAGAGCGTCAGGATTAACTTTCAAAGTAACATTTTTTTCACCTGATCCTCCGTAAACAAAAGGATATTGGAGTAGTTTCTTGTCTACTATATATGGTAATGAAATGCCAAACAACGGTACATTTCCAATTGAAAATCCTGTAATCTTCTGAACCTCATCTTTGGTGGCTAACCTTACATCTTTACAATTTACAATATGTTTTACCACCTTAAAATCTACACGGCTTCGTTCCCCTGAAACAACCAACGCATGAAAACCTATGTCCGTATATATGATCAATGTTGCTGCCGTCTGCCCAATACTAATATTAAAATATTCAGCACCTTCTTTTGCTGTATGAATAGGTTTATCATTATGGATGAATTCAAATGAAACTCCTTCTTTTTTCATAATATCCTCTATTTTTTCCATAAGAAACCTCCGGCAATAGTATTAAACTTATTTTATCAATTATATAATAAATAGACACTGCCATGTCAAAATTTTGAAATTTCAACAAGGTATTAACAAAGATTTGCATGGCATTGGAGAACCATATTTAACTTTAGTATATCTATGGTACAATAATTCATATAACTTTAGATAAAAAAGATTTAAATAGTTTAAACATAAGGATGGTTTGAATGAAAAACAAATTTTCTATTGGTGAAATGTCAAAATTACATAATATACCTATTAAAACATTGAGATATTATGATGAGATAGGATTGTTTAAGCCCATTGAAGTCAATAAGGATAATGGATACAGATATTATTCCATTGAACAATTCGAACAATTAAATACCATTAACTATTTAAAATTTTTAGGAATCCCTTTAAAAGAAATAAAAAGTAATTTAGAGATTAGAGACCTTGATTATTTTTTAGACCTTTTAAAAAGAGAAAAAAGTATTACAGAGCATAAAATTAATCAATTGATGGTAATAAAAAATAGATTTGACAACCGAATCAAGGAGATTGAAGAAGGACGAAAACTCAAAGAACTTGGGATTGTAAAAATAAAAAATATTCCAGAAAGAAGAATTTTAAGTTTAAAAGAAAAAATTAATACGGAATCAGAGTTAGAGATATCTCTTAGGAAATTAGAAAATATGGCAAAAGTCACTTCTACAATTATGATAGGCAGAGTAGGACTCACCGTCTCTATAGACAACATAAAAAAGCACAACTTTTATGAGTATAATTCCATATTTATATTAATAGAAGAAAAGGTAGACAGCCAATTACTTAAGACACTCCAGCAAGGTGAATATGCATGTATTCGCTATAGAGGCGGTGACCATAGTGAATCGGCAAAATATTATGAAATAATACTGGAATATTTAGAAGAATATAATTATAAAATCATAGGTGATGCAATGGAAAGAGTCATCATTGACCAATACATATCCAAGAATGAGGAAAACCACTTGACCGAAATACAAATACCGGTAGAAAAGTATTGACTCTCCAGCTACTGGATGGTTTTAAATAAGTATAAAGATCTATACTTATTTAGGAGGGAAATGATGTTAGGAACCATTGTAAATGCAAGTACCATTGCAGCGGGAAGTGTAGTCGGCTCATTACTAAAAAAGGGCATAAAAGAAAAATATAAATCAACCATAATGCAAGCTCTTGGATTAGTAGCAATCTCACTAGGGATAACATGGATCGTTAATAATGTATCCCAAAGTAAAGAACCTCTTCTTTTTATCATTAGCTTAGTTCTGGGAGGCTTTATAGGTGAGGCATTAGATATAGAAGCCAAAGTTAATCAATTAGGCGATAGGTTTAAACGAAATAAAGAGAGTAATTTAATAGATGGGTTAACCACTGCTGTTTTACTCTTTTGTGTGGGCACATTGTCTATTTTAGGCCCCATAGAAAGTGCGTTAAAAGGCGATAATACTTTATTATTTACCAATGCATTACTGGATGGCGTCACGTCTATGATATTGGCATCAACCTTTGGCATAGGCATCATACTATCAGCTATTGTCCTATTTATATGGCAAGGAACCATATATCTATCAGCTCAATTTATCGCTCCTTTTGTAACACCTGAAATTCTAGGTCAAGTTTCAATAATAGGGGGTATTTTAATATTTAGTACAGGTATTAATATTCTTGAAATAAAAAAGATAAAAACAATAAATCTAATACCTGCACTGTTTATTCCTGTTATTTATTATGTGCCCATTATAAATGATTTTTTTAAAAACATTACTAACTTATTTAAATGATGCCTTAAGGGACTGTCTCACAACTAGAAGTTGTTAAGACAGTCCCTTAAATCTGACGATAATTTACACATCAATTAGAGGTTTTTATAAAACAATAAGGACTATTTCCTATGTAATATGTTAAAAATTATTCTTTATAGTAGACAACGAATTCCCTTACAAGCATCTTATCACCATTAATTGCAATTATTTGAATCCAATTATATATCCCTTTGTCAAATTGTGTTCCACCATTCTTACCCGTAAATAATTTCGCTGTATATGAAAACTTGTTATCCTTCATTTCAACTTTTCCATCTACGTTATAAGCACTATGCATATGCATTTTCTCAACATTTTCATAAGTTCCTGTGATTAAAAAAGTTTCTTGATCAGTTACTTCTGGAATTATATTATCCAATGTTATCACAGGCTCTTCAAATTCTGATTCCTCATTATCGAAACCTACTTTGTGTTCTTTTTCAAGTTCTTCATCATCATTGCACTCATCAGTGTCACTTACCTTATAGTATACACTCATCTTTTTTTCTATCT
>JAKSCF010000653.1 GCA_022360735.1 Clostridia bacterium | reverse complement strand
CACTGGAATCATTAGCAAAATGGGGTAAGCAAATGCAAAAATATGCAATAGATTGAATGTATCCCCAAAATACAGCCTAACCAGTTGACCTGACTATAACTTCACACTTTATCATATAAATAAAGGAGTGGTGTTATTATGTATAATAAAAAGCTGATTCAAACCTATCAACAATCTTTAATAGGAAATAAAAAAGAAATATTTTCACTGTTATGCCCGGTTCTGGAAAAAGAATGGCTTCAAGGCTGGGATTACAATATGATTTTTTCAGACAGTGGTTATGCAGAAAAAGGGTGCATTTTTGAGACAAATAATGATTTTGGAAGTTATCGATGGATCATCACCAAACATGATAGTATTAATGGAAAAATTCAATTTGTAAAGACTAAAGAAAATATGGTTGTGATCATTGATATTGATTTAGATGAAAGAAGTCAAAAGTTAACTGACTGTCATATTCAATATACATTCATACCTCTATGCGACGATATTATAGAGCTGATGTATAAAGAAAATTCAAATGAGAATTTTAATGAGCACATGAAAAAGTGGGAAGACGCATTGAATTATTATTTAACTCATGGTGAAATGCTAATGGATTAACCCATAACAAGGAAGTGATTTGGTTGTATAAGATTGGAGACTTAACCAAAAAATTTAATCTATCAAGAAGTACAATTTTATACTATGATAAGTTAGGATTATTGAAGCCTGCTAAAAGGGCTGAAAATAATTACAGGCTTTATGATGAACAACAAGTCAATAAATTAGCTCAAATAGTGATGTACAGAAAATCGGGAGTATCTTTAAAGAATATAAAAAAGTTAGTAGAAACAGAAAATGATGAAGCAGCAGAAATATTAATTGAGCGTCTGCATAAGATTCAGAAAGAAATTGCAGATTTGAAAAATCAAGAGAGACTGGTACTGGATGTTTTAAAAGAAAAAGTTATTATTGGGAAGAATACTGCTTTCACCAATAAAACTTGGACAGAAATGCTCACAAATCTAGGATACGAAAAAAAAGACTGGCTTCACTGGCATAGAGAATTTGAGGCAGACTGTCCCGATAAGCATTATAGATTTCTAAAGAATTTAAATATGAGTGATGAAGATATTAATTATTTATTATTATCTATACAAAATATATGATATGAATAAAATAAAAATAAGAAGTCATACTTTTGGCTTCTTATTTTGAGATTAAATGGCTATTGACTTGACAAAGCATTGTCGATTATCTAATACACTTTCTTTAAATCCCATTCTTTTTAAATATTTAATATGCTCATCTTTTGATGAAAAACTTATGAAGTTAGAATAGCCTTTTTCTATAAAATATTGTTTATTATGTTCAAAGATATAGGTCCCAATTTTAAAATCTCTGTATTCCGGTATAACAAAGTCAAGGTCTACATTGAGTGTATTTTCATTGTATCTGGAGCCTATAAATATTCCTGCCGGAACCATGCTTCTAAGAATAAAAAAGCTTATATCTGAATTGTTAAAGTTAGCTTTAGATTTGTTAGAGTACTTTTCAATTTCATTTTTATAAAAATCTAAGAAGTAGTTAAAATATTGAGAGTTATCTTCTATAGGAAGCATCTTAAAGTACTCTTTAGTGCGATATATTTTAATAAGATGATATATATTTATTAATCCAATGCCTAGATTCATAAGTCCTACCGGTAATGCACCGATTAAAAATCCGTAAAGAGAAAATATACCAGAGCCTATTAGATTAAT